>CAYFLO010000266.1:0-2869 GCA_964343995.1 uncultured Bifidobacteriaceae bacterium | reverse complement strand
CCTGTGGATCGTCAGTGGCCGTCCACAGCGCAGTCGTGCTAGCGGTGCGCGCCGAGCGTCACGCGCACACGTCGACGATGAGCGCGGCGATCGCGCGAGCGCAGTCGTTCACCTGGGCCATGTCGACGTACTCATCGGGAGCGTGCGCCGCGGCGGCGTCGCCGGGGCCGTACTGCACCGTGGAGATACCGCCCAGGCCGTGCAGCAGCCGCAGGTCCGAGCCGTAGGGGCCGCCGTAGAGCTCAGGATGCGCGCCGAAGAGCGCGGTGTGCACCTCGTCGACCGAGGTGACGGCCAGGGAGTTCAGCGGTGTGGACCCGGACGCGAACTGCCCGCCCCACCAGGTGATGTGTGCGGGGTGGTCGCGCAGCCACGGGTCGGCCGCGCAGGCCTGGGCCACGGCGCGCTCAAGGTCAGCGCGGGCCGCGTCGACGTCCTCGCCGATGGCCACGCCCAGGCGCCCGTCGGCGGTGAGCAGGTCGGGCACGGTCGAGGCCCAGTCACCGGCGTGCACGGTGCCGATCGACAGCGGGTACGCCAGCGGCCAGCGCGCCATGAGCGGATCGACGTCGGCATTGCGCCGCGCCTCCAGTGCGGCGAGTGCATCGAGCAGCACCGCGAACTTCTCGATGGCGCTCACGCCTTCGGTGCGACGCGACGCGTGCGTGGCGAGCCCGGGCACGGTGAGCCGGAAGGTGAGTGCGCCGCCGTTGGCCGGCATGATCGCCAGGCCGGTGGGCTCGGGCACGATGCAGGCGTCGGCGCGCACGCCGTGACGCAGCAGCGCGAAGGTGCCCAGGCCGCCGTCCTCCTCGCCGACGACCGGCGCGAGCACGACATCGCCGCGCAGGACGACGCCGGACGCGCGCACCGCGCGCACGGCCGCCCACATCGCCGCGACACCGGCCTTCATGTCGCACGACCCGCGGGCCACCAGGCGGTCCTCGCCGTCGACCTCGCGCTCGCGCGCGGTGAAGGGATCACCGCTCCATGCGCCGCGGTCGCCGGGGGGCACGACATCGGTGTGCCCATTGAGCAGCAGGGTGCGTCCGCCGCCGGTGCCGCGCAGCGTGGCCGTCACCCCGACGGCGGCCGAGCGCTCGACCTCCATGCCGGGGAACTGCGGGTCACGCGACAGCCCCTCCACGTCAATGTCCCACCGGTCGACGTCCAGGCCCTCGGCGCGCCACCGCTCGACGAGCAGTTCCTGCACGTCGACCTCGGCCTGTGAGCCGCCCAGGGAGGGCACCTCCAGCAGGGTGACGAGGTCGCGGCGCAGGGCGGCCTCGTCGATGGGGACGGCGCCGGGGGGAGTCGACGAGGTCGACGAGGCGGAGGTGGACGTCACGTCGGCATCCTGCCAGCGTGCCCCGTCGAGCGGGATTGTGTCCGATATGAGCGGAATCACCCCATATCCATGAGGAGATTTCCGCGGTCTGCGTGTCGCAGGCGGGTGTTGCGCCCACGAGGGGCGGGGGGTGCTGTTCTAGGGTGGAACCGCTCGCCCCGCAAGGGGACCTGCGAAGGTGGCACCTGCCGCCGGCCGCCTCAGGGCGGAAGTCGTGACCAAGGAGGGCCACATGGCTGAGAGCTACACCGGCGAGGCGTACTGCGTGAAGTGCAAGGAGAAGCGCAATTTCACCGGCACCGTCGAGCAGACGAACGGCCGTCGCTTCGCCAAGGGCGTCTGCCCGACCTGCGGCACCAAGGTGACCCGCATCCTGGGCAAGGCCTGAGCACCACTGCGACTCCATGAGGGGCGGCGACCACCCGGTCGCCGCCCCTCACGCTTGTCGCGAACGAGCGTCCCGGCGCCCCGGGACACGCCCGGGGGCAGGGATACCGTGATCGCATGAGCGACCTGCCCTTCGGCTTCGGCCAGCCCAGCCCCGAGCCGGGCAAGCCGTTCGACATGAACCAGTTGGGCGCGGCCCTCCAGCAGCTCGGCGCGATGCTGCAGGCGGGCGGTTCCGCGCCCGACCAGGGCCCGGTGAACTGGTCGATGGTCACCGACGTCGCCCGCAAGGCCCTCGTCGCCGCGGGTGACCCGGTCGTCGCCGACGCCGAGGTGCGCGCGGTGCAGGACGCCGTCCACCTCGCCGACGTGTGGCTGGACCCCGTCGTCACCTTCCCCGCCACCGGCGCTCCCGCGCAGGCGTGGAGCCGCTCGCAGTGGCTGGAGCAGACGCTGCCGGCCTGGAAGGTCGTCGTCGCACCGATCGCCGAGCACGTCAATCAGGCGATGGGTCAGCAGGGCGGCGCACCGCTCGACCTCGACGCATTGCGCGAGCAGCTGCCCGACCAGATGCGCGCGATGCTCCCCGACGAGCTGCCCGCGGAGTTCGCCGGCATGCTGCAGCCGATGCTGGCGATGGTGCAGCAGTTCAGTGTCATCGCCTTCAGCACGCAGTTGGGGCAGGCGCTCTCCGAGCTCGCGACCGGTGTGCTGTCCTCGTCCGACATCGGCATTCCCCTCACCGACAATGGCCGCAGTGCCCTGCTGCCGCGCAATGTGGCCGACTTCGGCGAGGGGCTGGGCGTCCCGCTCGACGACCTGCGCCTCTACGTCGCCCTGCGCGAGAGCGCGCACCAACGCCTGTTCGCCCATGTTCCGTGGCTGCGGCCACGCATCATCGGCGCCGTCGAGGCCTACGCCCGCGGCATGCACATCGACGGCGGGCGACTGCAGGAGGCCCTCGACGGCGTCGACATGTCCAGTCCTGATGCGCTCGCGCAGGTGATGTCGTCCGGGATGCTGCAGCCCGAGGACACCCCCGAGCAGCGCGCGGCCACTGCCCGCCTGGAGGCGCTGCTCGCCCTCGTCGAGGGCTGGGTCGACGACGTCGTCGACCCAGCCCTCGACGAGGGC
>CAYFLO010000265.1:975-2871 GCA_964343995.1 uncultured Bifidobacteriaceae bacterium | reverse complement strand
TCATGGATATGTCGAGCGTTCTCGACGGCGACGCGCTGACTCCGATCCTGTCGGAGTTCGACGACGCATCGGTCGTCGCCTCGGGCTGGCGCGGGGTGGATGTCAACGTCGACGACGCCTGGCGCTCGTTCGTCGACGCCGCCCCTGGAGAGGTCGACGCGCTCCTGGGCTACCTGCTGGTGGTCCGACGCGACGCCGCCGTCGCCACCCCACCGCATCCCAAGGCGCGCTTCTACCGCAACGCCGACATGGAGTGGTCGCTCGCGCTGCGCACGGCCGGCGGCCGCCTCACGATGCCGTCGGGCGACCTGCCCGTGCACCAGGAACGACACCACGGCTATCACGATTCCGATCCGGAGATGCGCGACCGGGAGTCGAAGAAGACCTACGACCGCCTGCTTGCCGCCTATCGCGGCAAGGACGCGATCCTTCGCCGAGCTCACCACGACGCGCGTGGGCGGTCCGATCGCCGAGGTGGTGACCGCGTCGACCGATGACGAGGTCATCGCGGCACTCTCGGCCGACGCTGTCGTCCTCGGTGGCGGCAGCAATGTCATCGCCGCCGACTCCCCGTTCAACGGACGCGTGGTGCGCATCGCGACGACCGGCATCGAGGTGCAGCGCGACGGCGACCGCGTGCTGGTCGAGGTCGCCGCGGGAGAGCCGTGGGACGACCTCGTGGCCTTCACCGTCGAGCAGGGGTGGTCGGGCATCGATGCCCTGGCGGGGATTCCCGGACTCGTCGGCGCGACGCCGATCCAGAACGTGGGCGCCTACGGGCAGGACATCGCCCAGGTCGTGTCGCACGTGACCGTCCTGGACCGCACCACGCGGGAGGTCGTATCGCTGCGCGGCGACGAGTGCGGCTTCGGCTACCGCACCAGCCGCTTCAAGGCGCAGCCGCAGCGCTGGTGCGTGCTGTCGGTCGGGCTGGTGCTGGACTCCTCGGGCACCTCGACCGCGCGCTACGCCGACCTCGCCCGCGCTCTGGGCGTCGCCCTCGACGGTCGCGCGCCTGCGTCCCGGGTGCGTGAGACCGTGCTCGACCTGCGCCGGGCCAAGGGCATGGTGCTCGATCCGAGCGATCCCGACACCCGCAGCACCGGGTCGTTCTTCACCAATCCGATCGTCGACGCCGACGTGGCATCCGCGCTGGACGGCTGCCCGCGGTATCCGTCCGATCGTGGCGTGAAGGTGAGTGCCGCGTGGCTCATCGAGAACGCCGGCATCGAGCGCGGCTACAGCCGTGACGGTCGGGTGCGGGTGTCGACCAAGCACACGCTCGCGCTGGCGAATGCCGGCGGCGGGACCGCTGACGACGTGCTCGCGCTCGCGCGCGAGATCCGCGACCGGGTGCAGGCCGCGTTCGGCATCACCCTGGTGCCCGAGCCGGTGCTGCTGGGCTGCTCGCTGTAGCGCTACTTGGCCTCGGCGAGCAGGGTCGCCATGCGGCCCACGCCCTCGGTGATGTCGGCGTCGGACGTGGCGTACGACAGCCGCAGGTAGCCCGGCGTGCCGAAGGCCTCACCCGGCACGACGGCCACCTCGACCTCGTCCAGGATGAGCCCGGCCAGTTGCGCCGACGACTCGATGACGGTGCCGCGCAGCTCGCGTCCGATCAGGCCGCGCACCGACGGGTACACGTAGAACGCGCCCTCCGGCAGCGGGCAGGTGACGCCCGGGATCGCGTCGAGCAGCCCGGTGATGAGCGTGCGGCGGCGATCGAACGCCACCTTCATCTCGGCAACCGCGTCGAGGGGGCCGGAGACTGCGGCCAGCGCCGCAACCTGCGAGACGTTGGCGACGTTGGAGGTCGAGTGCGACTGCAGGTTGGTGGCCGCCTTGATGACGTCGAGCGGGCCGATCATCCAGCCCACGCGCCAGCCGGTCATGGCG
>CAYFLO010000265.1:0-965 GCA_964343995.1 uncultured Bifidobacteriaceae bacterium | reverse complement strand
GCGTAGGTCTTGGCCACGCCGTTGACGACGACGCACTGGTTGGTGAGGTCGGGCACCGCCACCGGCATCGAGGAGAACTGCGCGTCGCCGTAGACCAGGTGCTGGTAGATCTCGTCGGTGACGACCCAGATGCCGTGCTCCAGGGCCCACTCGCCGATGGCCTTGACCTCGGCGGGGGAGTAGACCGCTCCGGTGGGGTTGGACGGCGAGACGAAGACGAGCACCTTCGTGCGCGGGGTGCGCGCGGCCTCGAGCTGGGCGACCGTGGCGCGGTAGCCGGACGTCTCATCGGTCATGACGACCACGGGAGTGCCCCCGGCCAGGGCGATGGCCTCGGGGTAGGTGGTCCAGTAGGGCGCCTGAAGGATCACCTCGTCGCCCGGATCCAGGAGGGCGGCGAAGGTGTTGTAGAGGGCCTGCTTGCCGCCGTTGGTGACCAGGACGTTGGCCGCGGTGGTGGCCAGGCCGGAGTCGCGCAGGGTGGCGGCGGCGATGGCCTCGCGCAGCTCGGGCAGGCCGGCGGCCGGGGTGTAGCGGTGCCAGCGGGGGTCGCGGCAGGCGGCCACGGCGGCCTCGACCACGTAGGCGGGGGTCGGGAAGTCCGGCTCGCCCGCCCCGAAGCCGATGACCGGGCGCCCGGCGGCCTTGAGGGCCTTGGCCTTGGCGTCGACGGCCAGGGTGGCGGACTCGGCGATGGCGCCGATACGGCGGGAGATGCGGGAGGTCATGGGGAGCATCCTTGCAGCGGCCCGCAGGGCCGGCAGGACGGGGGATCGGCCGGATCCGCCTGAGGCGGCCGGATTGGACCGGGCCGAAGGGCCCGCCGTAGACTGCCCGCTCGATCGAGGTCGGCGCCAGCCTGCCCTGAACTTCCCCCCGGCGGGCAGTCCATGGCGGGCCGACGGCCCCATCGAAGGGTCGTAGCTCAATTGGTAGAGCACCGGTCTCCAAAACCGGCGGTTGGG
>CAYFLO010000264.1:0-2874 GCA_964343995.1 uncultured Bifidobacteriaceae bacterium | reverse complement strand
TCCCGTGGCCGTACCGCGACGGCTCGCTGCCGCACCGCGCGAGCATCGCCGGCCTGTCGATCGAGCAGCTGCACCGCGATCCGGACTGCGTGGCGCGCATCCACGCGCGCGGGCACGAGGTGCACGTGTGGACGGTCGACGCGCCCGACGACGTCGCCCTGTGCCTGCGGCTGGGCGTGGACGCGATCATCAGCAATCGGCCAGGAGCCGTGCGCGCCATCGTCGGTGAGTAGGGTCACGCCCCATGTCGAAGAAGAACCGCCGCGAGCCCGCCGCCGTCGTCGCTGTTGAGGGCGAGGTGCCCGTCGTCGGCATGCGCGAGCCCTGCCCGTGCGGCTCGGGCCGCCGCTACAAGGCGTGCCACGGCCGCTCAACCGAGATCGCCGGCACCGCGCGACCGTTCGAGGGCCTGCAGGCCGAGTGCGACATCGTCGCCCTGCGCGAGGTCGTGCCCGCGGCC
Organism: uncultured Bifidobacteriaceae bacterium; assembly: GCA_964343995.1. GTDB lineage: Bacteria > Actinomycetota > Actinomycetes > S36-B12 > S36-B12 > JBAWXR01. Next base: position 2,414 of record CAYFLO010000264.1, on the reverse strand, counting down.
ACCGCGCCGCTGCGCCTGGCCGCCCCGCACGCCGACCGCACCGTCACGCTGGTAACCGTGCTGCCGATGGCCTACCCGGCGCTCGTGCGCAGCGACGGCGAGATCCTGCTCGCGCTGCAGGTCAACACCGGCTCCGGTGACGCCAGCCGCGACCTCGGCGACGCGCTGGCTGCCGCACTCGACACCCCGGCCGGTGAGGCCGTGTCGGTGGGTCGCGCGACCGCGACGTCCCCGCGCTTCCAGGACCTCATCGTCGACGCACCGCTCGACATCACCGTGCACGACACCTTCGACTTCTGGATCGAGAACGGCGCGGACGTGACCGACGAGGTGCGCTCGTCGATCGAGCGCGCGAGCTCGTACGCGTCGCCGTCGGCGAAGCTCACCGGTCTCACCGGCGCCTACTGGACGCAGATGGGCGAGAAGGAGCATCTGCGTTGGTTCATGCCGCATCCGGAGGAGAAGCTGCTCGACGCGCTCGCACGTCTGAAGGCCGCCGGCACCGACGACCTCGGCGAGGGCACCAAGCTCGTCGGCATGTTCCGCGCCCAGGGCCTGGTGTGCCCGGTGTGGGACCTGCCGCTGGGCATGGGCGCCGACGCCACGGTGGCCCCGGCCACGGCGTTCGGGGAGCGGCTCGCTGCGGCCCTGGCCGTCACCACTCCGCTCACCGACGACGAGCGTCGGGCGCGGGCGTCGCTGACGACGCGTCAGGTCACGCTGCGCTAATCGCGCGCGCTGCTGATCGGCGAGGCCGTGACGGCCGCCGGCGCTCGCAACGTGCCCGCGGCCTCGCGCAGGAACACCGAGTTACCCCACACGTAGCGCCGACCCAGGCGCGTGGGCTCGCTCGCCAGCCGGAACGCCCACTCAAGTCCGCTGCGCTGCATCCACACCGGGGCCTGCGCCTTGGTGCCGGCAAGGAAGTCGAATGCCGCGCCAACAGCCATCGCCACGACCGGCAGCGACGCGACCAGGCGCTGCACCTCGACATCTTGCTTGGGCGTGCCGAGCCCGACCCACACGATTGTCGCGCCGGATGCGCGGATGCGCTCGTCGCGCGCAGCGAGCTCGGCATCGGTAGGCGCGTGGAAGGGCGGTGCATCGGTTCCGACAATGCGCGCCTTCGGGTACTCACGCGCGATCTGCTCGGTGAGCGCGGCGAGCGTCTCCGGTGTCGAGCCGAGCAGGTAGTGCGCGGGGCCCTCGGGCGTGGAGCGGGCGAGCACGCCGCGCATGACATCGGGGCCGTAGACGCGCTCCCAGCGGTGGGCGAGGTCGGGATACGCGCGGCGACCGGCCCACGCCACCGGCACGCCGTCGCACAGCACGAGATCGCCGGCATCAAGAAGTTGCGCGAGCTCAGGATCGGAACTGGCCAGAGCCACGTGGTACGCGTTGCAGAAGTGCACGGCCACGCCGCGCGGCGTCGTCGAACCCGACTGCTGCGCATCGGCCAGCCGCTGCGCCTGAGCGAGCACAAGCGCGATGGCATCGTCGAGACTGAGGACGTCGAAGGGCACGGCCCCCACGTGGGCGCGCGTCACGCCTGCACGAACTCCACGACCGTCCACGCGGCCAACCCTAGGAGCAGCACGCCCGACACCAGTCGGATGCGCCAGATCGACACCCGGTGCTGCAGCCAGGCGCCCACGGCCACGGCGATGCCGCAGACGACCGAGACCGCCAGCCAGGCGCCGATGAACACCGACAGCGGCGCACCGGTGCGTGCGGCCAGGCCCGCGGTGAACAGCTGCGACAGGTCGCCCCACTCGGCGGCGAAGATCACCAGGAACGACGTGACCACCACCCGCCAACCGGTGGTGGGGTGCGCGCGCTCGACGCGCTCGACGCGCTCGGCCACCGCCGCCTCCTCGGCCTCCTCGGCCGCCTGCTCGGCCGCACGCGAGGCCAGGCCGCCGCGAATGAGCAGCACCGCGCCGACGGCGAACAGCACACCCGTGACCGCCAGCACGAGTCGCTGCGGCAGCAGGCTCACCAGCGATCCAGCCACCACCGCGATGGCCATCTGCACGGCGAACGCCGCGACGATGCCCAGCCACACCCACAGGTGCTTGAAGCGCGTGGCCAGGACGAGGCTGGCGATGAAGGTCTTGTCGGGGAACTCCGACGGGAAGATGAGCGCGAAGGCCAGGGCCATCGCGCCGAGGTCGAGAATCATCGGGTGCGACTCACGATCAGGTGAGCCCGCCGGTGGCGTCGTCGACGATCGTCTGCGGATCCGGCGGCGGCACCGCCGGCGAGTCGGGCACCTGGCCCTCGCTCACATTGACGGCGAGCGTGGGCCACGCGGTGGGCGTGGGCTTGCGACGCGGGCCCGACCACGGCGCCGGCGTGGCATCGAGCAGGTGCGCCAGCGAGTACGCGGAGAACTCGTAGCGCCGGCGCGTGGA
>CAYFLO010000263.1:2481-2879 GCA_964343995.1 uncultured Bifidobacteriaceae bacterium | reverse complement strand
GGAGGGCCCGAGCAGGGCGAAGAACTCGTTGGACGCGATGTCGACGCTCACGTCGTCGAGGGCGACCACGCTGCCGAATCGCTTGGACACCCCCGATACCCGAAGGAGTGTCGCGTGGTCGGCGGTGGTGCTGGCAGAAGGCTGGGTGCTCATAGGGCGTCCGTGATCCTCGAGGTGCGCTGGGCGATGACGACGATGGCGATGGAGACGGCCAGGAGCAGGGCGCCCAGGGCGTTGACCACGGGCGTCACCCCGAACCGCACCATGGAGTAGATGACGATGGGCAGGGTCGGGGTGCTGGGGCCGTCGGTGAAGAAGGCGATGACGAACTCGTCCAGGCTCAGCGTGAACGACAGCAGCGCGCCGCCGATGATGGCTGGCGCCAGCGTGGGCACGGT
>CAYFLO010000263.1:0-2471 GCA_964343995.1 uncultured Bifidobacteriaceae bacterium | reverse complement strand
GGTTGTGACCGGGCCGGCACCGAGGTCACGCGAGGCCTCCTCGAGTGCCGGATCGGTCTGGCCCAGGCGCGCGGTGACGATGGCGGCGACGAACGCCATGCAGAACACCACGTGCGCGAGGAGCACGGTGTAGAGCCCGAGGGCGATGCCCACCGCGGAGAACAGCACGAGCAGCCCGATCGCCAGGGCGAGGTCGGGAACGATCGCGGGGGTGAGGGAGTACGCCTCGAGCAACGTGGAGCGGGTGAAGCGCGAGAGCCCCACGGCCAGCAGCGTGCCCAGGATCGTCGCGAGGATCGTCGTGCCGACGGCGACGAGCAGGGTGTTGAGCAGCCCCTCCTTGATGGCGTCGTTGGTGGCGAGGTCGGCGTACCAGCGGAACGAGAACCCGCCCCAGACGAACGGCAGCTTGCTGGCGTTGAACGACAGGATCACCAGCGTGACGATCGGCAGGTAGAGGAAGACGAACACGACGATGAGCGGCACCTTGAGCCAGCCGAGCCTAGGCATGGGACCGCCTGCCGTTGATGCGCCGCGAGACCGCTGCCTGCAGGGCGAAGAGGGCGACGAGGAACGCCACCATGATCAGGGCCAGCGCCGCACCGAACGGCCAGTCGCGCGCGGTGAGGAACTGATCACGGATGAGGTTGCCGATCATCACCGTCTTCTTGCCGCCGAGCAGTTCGGGCACGATGAAGTTGCCCAGGCTCGGCACGAACACGAAGATCGCGCCGATCATGGCGCCGGGGGCGGTGAGCGGCAGGGTGATGTCGCGGAAGACCTTCCAGCGCGGGGCGCCCAGGTTGGTCGCCGCCTCGGTGAGCGTGGGATCGAGACGCTCCACGGCGGCGTAGAGCGGCAGGATCATCAGTGGCAGGTAGGCGTAGAGCAGGCCGACGATCACCGCGCCGCGCGTGTAGAGCATGCCGATGGGCTCATGGATGACGCCCAGGCTCAGCAGCGCCTTGTTGATCGGGCCCTCGGAGTTGAGCAGGACGATCCACGCGTAGGTGCGCACCAGGAAGTTCGTCCAGAACGGCAGCACGACGAGCACAAGTGCGATCGTGCTCCAGCGCCGCGGCAGCCGGGCGATCGCGAACACCACCGGGTAGCCGATGAGCAGGGCCAGCAGCGTGGTGATGCCGGCGATGAGCAGGGAGTTGCCGATGACCGACAGGTACACCGGGTCGGCGATGCGGGTGAAGTTCTCCAGGGTGAACGTCGGCTTGATCCCGCCGAAGCGGCCGCGCTCGAAGAAGGCGTACGCGAACACCAGGGCCAGCGGCACCGCCATGAACAGCGTGACGTAGACCAGCCCCGGCCCCAGGAAGGCCGCACGCGCAGGCAGGGCGCGGCGCCAGTCGGCACCGCGCCCTGCTGTGCGCGCTCGATCGGTCATCGTCAGCTGGACGTGACCTCAGTGGCGAGCTTGGTGTAGTTGGCGCTCTTGTCGCCGAGGTCGACGATCGCCTCGCCCTTGAGGAGGTCGGCGGGCGTCATGCCCATGTTGGGGTACTGCTTGGCCAGGGCGGCCCCGACCTGGTCCATGGCGGGCTTGTTCGGCACCTTGTACAGGATGTTCTCGGCCACCCACGCCTGGTTCTTCGGGTCGAGGATGAAGTTGATGAAGGCCATGCCGGCCTCCTTGTTCTTCGACGACTTCAGCACGACCATCGTGTCGGTCCAGAGGTCCGAGCCCTCCTTGGGGATGACGAACTTGATGTTCGGGTTCTCGGCGGTGCCGTAGTTGCACCAGCCGTCCCAGGCCTCGGCCTGCACGACCTCGCCGGACACGAGCTTGGTGTAGAAGGTCGTGTCGTCGTAGGCGAGCAGGTTGGGCTTGGCGGCGATGAGCTTGGCCTTGGCGTCGGCGAGCTGCTTGTCGTCGGTGGTGTTGATCGAGTTGCCGTCGAGCTTCAGGGCCGGCAGGGCCAGCCAGCGCTCGGTCGACAGCATCGTCGTCTTGCCCTTGGCGGCGCCCTGCGGATTGAGCAGGTCGTTCCACGAGGTCGGCGGCGTGCTCACCAGGTCGGAGCGGTAGCAGATGCCGGTCGTGCCCCAGGAGTAGGGAACGGAGAACTTATTGCCCTTGTCGTAGGCCAGCTGGGTGGCCTCGGGGTAGAGGTTCTTCAGGTTGGGCACGAGGGCGGGGTCGATCGGCTCCAGCAGGCCGGCGTCATTGAGCGCCTGCGCGTACTGGCCCGACACGAACGCCACGTCGATGCCGGAGTCCTTGCCGGCGGTGAGCTTGCCGACGATCTCCTCGTTGGTGGCGTGGTTGGTGATGGTGACGGGCGTGCCGATGGCCTTCTGCACCTGATCGGCAAGGTCCTTGGGGTAGTAGTCCGCCCAGTTGGAGATCGTGAGCGTCTGCTTGGTGAGGTCGGCCTTGGGATCCAGACCTGTCGATCCGGATGAGCTGCTGCCGCTGCACGCGGCGAGGGTCAGGGCACCGGCGGCCGCGATGGCGA
>CAYFLO010000262.1:0-2909 GCA_964343995.1 uncultured Bifidobacteriaceae bacterium | reverse complement strand
GCGGCCACGTCGGCGCGCAGGCGCTCCAGCGTGTAGGGCTCGGGTCGTGCCATGGGGCTCTCCTGTCGCCGCGGGCTGCCCCGCCACGCTACCGGCTGGCCGGACTGCCGCACCGGCCAACGCCGACGCGGCTAGCGTCGTCCCGTGGCCGACGACCGCACCCGGATGGCGGCCCTGGCCTGCGTGGGCCCGGACGCGACCGTCGCCCCACTGCCTGGCGGCATCACCAACCGCAACTACCGGGTCACCTCACCGGCAGGAGAGGTGGTCGTGCGCGTCTCCGACCCCGAGTCGTCGGTGCTGGCCATCGACCGCCACGTGGAGTACCTCAACACCGAGGCGGCCGCGCAGGCCGGAGCCGGACCCCGGGTCGTGGAGTACCTGCAGGGGCAGGGCCTGCTCGTCGTGGCGTGGGTGCAGGCCCGCACCTTCGGCGACGACGACGTGGCCGCGCACCTGCCGCGCATCGCCGCCGCCCTGCGGGGGCTGCACGCGGGCCCCGCATTCGCCGGGCGCTTTGACATGTTCGACATCCAGGCGCGCTACCTCGCCCTCGTGCGCGAGCGGGGGTATCGCCTGCCGCAGGGGTACGTGGAACTCCTGCCGCAGGTGGCGCACCTGCGCGAGGTGATGCGGCAGCGGCCGGAGCCGCTCGTGCCGTGCCACAACGACCTGCTGGCGGCGAACATCCTGGACGCCGGCGATCGGCTGTGGCTCATCGACTACGAGTACTCCGGCATGAACGAGGCCAGTTTCGAGCTCGGCAACGTGTGGAGCGAGGCGGCGCTGCCGCCCGAGGCGCTCGACGAACTCGTCGGGGCCTACTGGGGGACCGCGACGGCCTCGGCCGTGGCCCGGGCCCGGCTGTGGGCGCTCATGGCCAAGGTCGGCTGGACCCTGTGGGCCTCAATTCAGGACGCCATCAGCCCCCTGGACTTCGACTACTGGGGCTGGGGGATGGAGAAGTACGAGCGGGCACAGGCCGAGCTGGCCGGGCCTGAGCTGGCCGGGTGGCTTGAGGCTGTTCAGGCGGTCCATGACCCTGTGAACGAGGGCCCGTAGGCCGATCGGCCCCCGATCGGGCAGGTGACATTCACGAAACGGTCCCGCGTGTCGTAGGTCACATGCAAGGGTCAGCGCGCCACACTCGCCCCAAGAGTCGCGCGCTTCCCCCGTGCGCGGCCATCACTGGAGGAGGTCCGGTGTCCCAGCAGCAAGTCACCAATGCGGACGAGAAGCAACTCGCCGCCCTCGGGTACAAGCAGGAGTTGAGCCGGACCTGGTCCGGGTTCTCCAACTTCGCCATCTCGTTCTCGATCATCTCGATCCTGGCCGGCTGCTTCACGACGTTCTACTTCGGCTGGAACAACGGCGGCCCCATCGCCATCGCCCTGGGCTGGCCGCTCATCGCCGTCCTCATCCTCATCATCGGCCTGTGCATGTCCGAACTGGTGTCGGCCTATCCCACCTCGGGCGGCATCTACTGGTGGGCCAGCAAGCTCGGCGGCATCAAGGCCGGCTACTACACCGGATGGCTCAACCTGGCCGGCCTCATCGCCATCGTGGCCTCGGTGGCCTATGGCGCGGCGACCTTCTTCGACTTCGCGATGTGCCGCTGGAGCGAGTCGTGGGCGGCGGGCTCGTCCATCGAGCGCACCTTCGTGATCTTCTGCATCATCCTCGTGCTCACCGCCCTGGTGAACATCTTCTCCAGCCAGCTCCTGGCCATCTTCAACAACATCTCGGTGTGGTGGCACGTCATCGGCGCAGCCGTCGTCGTCATCATCCTGATCTTCTTCCTGAAGGAGGGCGCCAGCCACTGGGATATCCAGGACGTCTTCTTCGGCCGCGTGAACAACACCTTCGGTCTGTACGGCAGCACCGACGGTGCCGTCAACGGCGCGGGCACGAGCGGTCCGGGATTCTGGTTCTACGTGGTGCCGCTGGGCTTCTTGCTCACGCAGTACACGATCACCGGCTACGACGCCTCCGCCCACCTCTCGGAGGAGACCCAGGGTGCGGCCACCGGTGCGGCCAAGGGCATCTGGCGCTCGATCTTCTACTCCGCGATCGGCGGCTGGATCCTCCTGCTGGCCTTCCTGTTCGCGGTGCAGGATCCCGCGGGCGTGTCGGCCGGCGGCGGCGGCGTTCAGGTCATCTTCGACCAGGCGCTTACTCCGCAGATGTCCGGTCTGGTGCTCATGATCGCCACCATCGGACAGCTCTTCTGCACGACTGCCTGCCTCACCTCGGCATCGCGCATGCTCTTCGCCTTCAGCCGCGACGGTGCGGTGCCGGGAGCCAAGTACTGGGCTCGCGTCAACAAGAGCAAGACCCCGGTCTACGCGGTGATCGCGGTCACCGTGGTCGGCTTCATCCTCACCCTGCCGGCGCTGTGGAAGATCAACATCGGCACCGAGGAGAACCCGATCTACTCGGTCACCGCGTTCTTCGCGATCGTGTCGATCGGCGTCATCGGCCTGTACCTGGCGTTCGCCATCCCGATCTACTACCGCTGGAAGGCCGGATCGTCGTTCAAGCAGGGCTCGTGGAACCTAGGCAATAAGTGGAAGTGGATGGCGCCGATCGCCGTCATCGAGATCATCGTGACCTCGGTCTACTTCATCCTTCCGCTGTACCCCGCCGGTGCTCCCGCGTTCATGCGCGGGTTCCTCGGTGCCCCGAGTGCCGAGGACGTGCCGTTCGACTGGAAGTCGGTCAACTACGCACCGATCGTCCTGGGCGCACTGCTCATCGCACTGTGGATCGCCTGGCACGTGACGGCCAAGAAGTGGTTCACCGGCCCGAAGACCACGATCGACCTGCCGGCCGGCGTGAGTTCGGCCGACGAGATCGCCCTGGAGCACGAGCACAAGGGCTTCCACCAGCCGCCGGGAACCTGATCGGCG
>CAYFLO010000261.1:1408-2923 GCA_964343995.1 uncultured Bifidobacteriaceae bacterium | reverse complement strand
ATCGGCAGCGGCGTGACATCGTCGCCCTCGTGCCGCGACGCCAGGAGAGCCGCCGCCTCGCGCGCACTCAGCGTGCCCTTGAACGCACCGGGGGCGATGACGATGCGCACGACCGCGCCCTACAGCTTCTCGACCGGCGCGTAGCGCAGGAGCAGGCGCTTGGTGCCCGCACTGCCGAAGTCGATCGTGGCCTCGGCCTTGTCGCCGGAACCAGCCGTGGCGACCACCGTGCCCAGCCCGAAGCGCTGGTGGGTGACACGCTCACCCACCTCAAGGGCCAGCACCGGACCACCGCCGACGACCCGATCGCCCAGACGCAGTGCCGCACTGCTGCTCGCCGGCGACGAGCCGAAGCCGCCGGAGGAGATCGATCGTCCGATCGGCTCCTCGCGCCGCCACTCCACCGACTCCGGCGGAAGTTCGTCAAGGAAACGTGACGCACCGTTGTAGGCCGGAGCACCCCAGGCCGATCGCACGATCGAACGCGACACGTAGAGCTGCTCACGCGCGCGGGTGATGCCCACGTAGGCCAGGCGCCGCTCCTCCTCCAGTTCGCGCGGCTCCCCCAGAGAGCGTGAGTGCGGAAACACCCCCTCCTCCATGCCGGTGAGGAAGACGACGGGGAACTCCAGACCCTTGGCGGTATGCAGGGTCATCAGAGTGACGACGCCGCCGTCCTCGTCGGGGATCTCGTCGGAGTCAGCGACGAGCGCCACCTGCTCCAGGAAATCGGCAAGGGTGCCCTCGGGGTTGGCATCGGCGTACTCCTGCGCCACCGACTCCAGCTCAGCGAGGTTCTCCACGCGGCCCTCGTCCTGCGGATCGCCGGAGGCCTGAAGTTCGGCCAGGTAGCCGGTCTGCTCGAGCACCGCCTGCAGCACCGTGGCCGGATCGGCCCCCGCCTCGACGATCGTGCGCAGGTCGGTCATGAGCGTGGTGAACGCGGTGATCGACGACAGCGAGCGCGTGGCGATGCCGGGCGCATCGGCGGCCTGGTCGAGGGCCTGTGCGAACGGGATACCGCGGCGTGCGGCAAGCACCTCCACGGCCGCCTCGGCACGCTCACCGATACCGCGCTTGGGCACATTGAGGATGCGGCGCAGCGACACCTCGTCGGCAGGGTTGGCCAGGGCGCGCAGGTAGGCCAGGGCGTCGCGCACCTCGCGGCGCTCGTAGAAGCGGGTGCCGCCGACGACGCGGTAGGGCACTCCCGCGCGAATGAACACTTCCTCGACCGATCGCGACTGCGCATTGGTGCGATAGAAGACCGCGACGTCGGAGTGGCGACGGCCCTCGTCGGTGAGCCGCGCGACCTCGTTGGCGATGAACGACGCCTCGTCGTGCTCGTCGTCGGCGACGTAGCCGATGATCGAGGCGCCGGAGCCTGCGTCGGTCCACAGTCGCTTCTCGCGCCGGCCGCCGTTGCGGGCGATGACGGCGTTGGCCGCCGACAGGATCGTCTGCGTGGAGCGGTAGTTCTGCTCGAGCAGGATCGTCGTGGCCGACGGGTAGTCG
>CAYFLO010000261.1:246-1398 GCA_964343995.1 uncultured Bifidobacteriaceae bacterium | reverse complement strand
ACGCACAACTGGCCGGGCGCCGGGTCGCCGCCGGCCGGGCCGACGAGCTCGCGCACGAGCACGTACTGCGCATGGTTGGTGTCCTGGTACTCGTCGACCAGGATGTGCCGGAAGCGCCGGCGGTAGTGCTCGGCGACGTCGGGGAACAGCTGCATCAGCGCGACGGTGGAGCCGATGAGGTCGTCGAAGTCGAAGGCATTGGCCCGCCGGAGCCGCCGCTGGTACTCGCGGTAGGCCTCGGCGAGCACCTGCTCGGGGGGCGACACCGCTCGGCGCGCGGCCTCGTCCTCGTCGATGAGCTCGTTCTTCAGGTTCGAGACCTGGCCGGCGAGCGACCGCGGGGTGAAGCGTTTGGGATCCAGGTCGAGGTCGCGACCGACCATGGCCATGAGCCGCTGGGAGTCCTGGGAGTCGTAGATGGTGAAGGACGACGACATGCCCAGGCGGTCGGCCTCGCGGCGCAGGATGCGCACGCACGCGCTGTGAAAGGTGGACACCCACATCGAGCGCGCGCGCGGACCGACGAGTTCGGCCACCCGCTCCTTCATCTCGCCCGCGGCCTTGTTGGTGAAGGTGATGGCCAGGATCTGTGACGGGTCGGCGTCGCCCGTGGCCAGCAGATGGGCGATGCGCCGGGTGAGCACGCGGGTCTTGCCCGAGCCGGCGCCGGCGACGATGAGGAGGGGTCCCCCGCGATGCTCGACGGCCGCCCGCTGCTGCGGGTTGAGGTCGGCGACGAGCTCCTGCGGTGTCACCCGCGAGAGTCTAGGTAGCCGGTCGGACGCAGGGATCAGGCGTGCGCATCAGGCGTGCGGATCAGTCATGCCTAGTCAGACAGGTCAGACGTGCACCCAACCGACGATCGTCGCGGTGACCTTCGCCGACGACGACGACGAGATGACGATCTTTCCGTCCGGGCTCACCTTGGCGACCACCAGGCTGGTGTACGGCTTGCCCGGTGTCACCGGCGCGGAGCGGGTTCCCGGCGCCTGGCCGTTGGCCGGGTAGGCGCTGACGTTGCCGGGGTTCTTGTCCTTGCCCTTGGTGCGCACCTTGAGCACGACCGCCGAGATCCACTTGGCCTTCTTCGGCAGTCCGCCCAGGCCCGTCACCGGAACCTCGACCGTCGAGCCGGCGTCGATCTTGGCCTTG
>CAYFLO010000261.1:0-236 GCA_964343995.1 uncultured Bifidobacteriaceae bacterium | reverse complement strand
GGGCCAGCCCGCGGATCTTGATCAGCCCGTTGTTGACCGCATAGCCCAGTACTTCGACGCGCACCTGGACCTTGGACTTCGCCGCCTGGATGGCGACCTTGCCCCCGGACACCGGCACCACCATGACGCTGGAGCGCACCCCCTTGCCAGGGAAGGCAAGGGCGGCGGAGGCGGCCTTGTCGTCCGGCTTGGTGAAGTGCAGTTCACCGGCCTTGGCCGCCTGCTTGGCGGTGAGG
>CAYFLO010000260.1:2360-2937 GCA_964343995.1 uncultured Bifidobacteriaceae bacterium | reverse complement strand
CTTACCTGATCCGTACCAAGTTGACACCAATCGGCCGATAAGGCGCATTATGACAATTCTTTGGAATGGGGCGCCATGAGGGGGCGCTGCCTCGTGCCACTACGGTTTCGCCCATGTCCAAGGTCCTGGCCAGCCTGCCTGTCGGTGAACGTGTGGGAATCGCCTTCTCCGGCGGCCTGGACACCTCGGTGGCGGTGGCCTGGATGCGCGCCCACGGCGCCGTCCCGTTCACCTACACCGCCGACCTTGGCCAGTACGACGAGCCGGATATCGCATCCGTCCCGGGCCGGGCGACCCTGTACGGCGCTGAGGGCGCCCGCCTGGTCGACTGCCGGGCTGCCCTGGTCGAGGAGGGCCTCACCGCAATCGCCTGTGGCGCCTTCCACATCCGAGCCGGGGGCAAGCAGTACTTCAACACCACTCCCCTGGGCCGCGCCGTCACCGGCACCCTGCTCGTGCGGGCGATGCTCGCCGACGACGTATCGATCTGGGGCGACGGCTCCACCTACAAGGGCAACGACATCGAGCGGTTCTACCGCTACGGCCTGCTGGCCAACCCCGGGCTGCGGATCTACAA
>CAYFLO010000260.1:0-2350 GCA_964343995.1 uncultured Bifidobacteriaceae bacterium | reverse complement strand
GGCTTCTGGCCCACGACCTCCCCTACCGCGACAGCGTGGAGAAGGCGTACAGCACCGATGCCAACATGCTCGGGGCGACGCACGAGGCCAAGGAACTGGAGAAGCTCGACACCTCCATCGAGATCGTTGAGCCGATCATGGGCGTGCGCTTCTGGGACCCGTCGGTCGACATTGCTACCGAAGACGTCTCGATCACGTTTGCTCAGGGTCGGCCCGTGGCCATCAACGATGTCGATATCGATGATCCGGTCGCACTCATGCATCTGGCCAACACCATCGGCGGACGGCACGGCCTGGGCATGGCCGATCAGATCGAGAACCGGATCATCGAGGCGAAGAGCCGCGGCATCTACGAAGCACCCGGTATGGCGCTGCTGTTCATCGCCTACGAACGCCTGGTGAGCGCCATCCACAACGAGGACACCATCGCCGCCTACCACGCCGAGGGACGCCGGCTGGGTCGCCTGCTGTACGAGGGTCGCTGGTTTGATCCCCAGTCGCTCATGCTGCGCGAGTCGCTCATGCGCTGGGTTGCCTCGGCAGTCACCGGCAAGGTGACCATCCGACTTCGCCGTGGCGATGACTGGACGATCCTGGACACCTGCGGACCCGCCCTGAGCTATCACCCGGAGAAGCTGTCGATGGAGCGCACAGCCGATGCTGCCTTCGGTCCGGTCGACCGAATCGGGCAGCTGACCATGCGCAACCTCGACATCGCCGACACGCGCGCCAAACTCGACCTCTACGCGGCCCAGGGCACCCTGGGCACCACCGCTCTCATCGGTGAGCTCGGTGCGGCAAGTTCACCGCCAACGCCGGAGGTTGGGTCCGCCTGATGGCTTCGCTGCTGGCCGTCTCCCCCCGGCACCTGGCGCGTGATCTTGCGCTCGGCGTGGTCGTCGGGATCTGGTCCGGTGCCATGGGTGTCGGCGGCGGCATCATCGTCATCCCCATCCTGGTGCTGGGCCTGCACATGGCGCAGAAGCGCGCCCAGGCCACCTCGCTGGTGATGGTCGCCCTCGCCGCCGTCTCCGGAGCGATCGCCTACTCGATGGCGTCACGCGTGGCGTGGCCGCCCGTTCTTGTCATGGTCCTAGGTGGTTTCGCCGGTGCGTTCGTCGGCAGTTCCTTGGTCAAGAGAATCCCGGAGCGACCACTGCAGATGCTTTTCGGAGCCTTCATCATCGTGGTCGCGGTGCGCCTGCTCTTTGATCACACTCCGCACGTCGACAGCATGCACGCGCTTCCGGCCATGTCCGTCGTGCCGATCATGGCCTACCTCGCCACCGGTCTGGCGATGGGTGTGCTGTCGTCGTTGCTCGGCATCGGCGGCGGGATCATCGTCATTCCGATCCTGGTCACGCTGTTCGGCTACTCCCAGCAACTGGCATCCGGCACCTCTCTTGCCGTCATGCTCCCCATCGCCCTCGTGGGTGCTTATCGGCAGACCAAGCCGGGGTACACGGACTGGCCGATGGGTCTGCGCCTGGGTGTGGGTGCCGTCGTGGGCGCGTATGCGGGGGCCCGAGTGGCCCTGATGCTGCCCGGAGAATTCCTGCGCTATCTCTTCGCGATCATGATGATCCTCATCGGCGCCCGGATGCTGTGGGGTGCCCTGAGAAGGGGTCGTCAGGTGCCTGCGCCCATGGCCGAGGCAGCCCTGAAACTCATGGAACCGGAGATGCCCGGAACCCAGGTCGACGGTCGAACGTCCTAGGGGCACCTCGACCCGAAAGGCGCCCTCATGGCCCGCACGAACCGCCTCCTCGCCCGTTCCGCTGTGGCCGTCGCTGGCACCGGCGTTGCTGCTGGAGCCCTGCTGGCCGTGTCACCCTTGGCCATGGCCGCTGACACCCCGTCGCCCTCCCCCACTCCGTCGCTGGTGGGCGGCAGTCCCGCCACGTGGAGCCCGCTGCGGGCGACCAAGGCGGATTCGGGCACGACCATCCGCATGGTTCCCGAACAGGCCCTGCTCTTCCCGGGATTCGCAGCGAGCGCCCACTTCCATTCCACGAACACCAAAGTCTTCGTCGTGACCGACGCCGAGGGCACCGGACCGGTCACCGCCGTGGCCGGCGGCCATGCCGTGGCGCCGGGTCGCGCCGTCGTCCATGTCACCCGCGGCGGCAAGGAGATCGCGCATTACACGGTGATTGTCACCCCGCGCACAATGAAGTAACGCGCCTCCTTACGGCGTCGCCAGCTCCATTGGACTGGGGCAGGAGCACACGAGGTTTCGGTCGCCGAATGCTCCATCGATACGGCGCACCGGCGGCCAGTACTTGGTGTCCAGGAGTGAGGACACCGGGAACGCCGCGAGCGTGGCCGGATAGGCGTGCTGCCACTCCAC
>CAYFLO010000259.1:0-2942 GCA_964343995.1 uncultured Bifidobacteriaceae bacterium | reverse complement strand
TGGCGACCTGGGCGAGGGCGACGGCATCCAGGGGATGGCTGACGACCCCGTCGGCCCGGGACCACGTGGCCAGCCAGGCGTCCTGCGGCCGTCCCACGAGGACCAGGATGGGCGGGCACTGGTAGATCTCGTCCTTCAACTGCCGGCAGATCCCCAGCCCGCCGGCCGGGGCGGCCTCGCCGTCCAGGATGAGCAGGTCGAAGGACCGGGTGTCGGCCTGGGCGATGACGATGGGCTCGGTGGCCACCTCGACGTACTCCAGGACCGGCAGGTCGGCCGAGGGGCGTCGTCCCAGGGCCAGGCGCACCTGCTGCCGCACGAGGCGGTCGTCGCTGTAGACCAGGACCCTCAGGGTCGGCTCGGGCTCCGGAGACTCCTCCTCCTCGTGGGCCCAGGAGCGGTCAAGCTCGTGATCCAGGTGGTCGGAGTCCAGGCCGTCGGACACAGAATCGGCCGGCTGGGCGGGGGTGGCGGACACGGGGGCACTGTAGCGAGCCACTCCTGCCGGCCTGCGTCGACGCCCCCTGCGGGTGGCGTGCGCCACACGCCGCCCGGGCGGGTCACCGTCCCCCTAGGGCATCTGCCAAGATCACCCCGTGGCGAACGCGACTGTCCCCCAGGCCTATGTCCATGCACCCGCGAACCGGCCCAACATGGTCTCGATCGGGACGATCGTGTGGCTGTCCAGCGAACTCATGTTCTTCGCCGCCCTGTTCGCCATTTACTTCACGCTGCGCGCGGTCAACCCCGGCGTGTGGGCCGACGAGACCAAGCTGCTCAACATCCCGTTCGCCTCGATCAACACCACCGTCCTGGTGCTGTCCAGCGTCACCTGCCAGCTCGGTGTGTTCGCCGCCGAGCGTGGCGACGTCAAGGGCCTGCGCCGCTGGTTCACCATCACCTTCCTCATGGGCGCCTTCTTCATCGGCGGCCAGGTCACCGAGTACGCATCGCTCGTGCACGAGGGGCTCACGCTCTCGTCGAACGCCTACGGCTCCGCCTTCTACCTCACGACCGGGTTCCACGGCATGCACGTCACGGGTGGCCTCATCGCCTTCCTGTTCGTGCTGGCCACCACCTTCGTCACCAAGCGCTTCACCCACGACCAGGCCACCCGCGCCATCGTCACGTCGTATTACTGGCACTTCGTCGACGTCGTGTGGATCGCCCTGTTCTTCATGATCTACATCCTCAAGTAGTCCCGTCCGCTTCCCGCCCGATCGATCCACTGACTGTCCAGAGAGGTCCCCAGGTGAAGTTCCCCCGGCGTCGTAGCCCGATCGTGGCCACCGCGCTCCTCATCGGTGCCCTCACGGTTGTCGGCGGTGGCTACGCCGTAGCTACCAGCGTGCAGCCGGCCCAGGCCGCTGTGGGTGCCGACGGACAGACGCAGATCGAGCAGGGCAAGCGGCTGTACCTCGAGGGGTGCTCCTCCTGCCACGGCATGCAGGCGCAAGGGTCCGCCAACGGTCCCACGCTCGTCGGCGTCGGTGCCGCGGCCGTCGACTTCCAGGTGGGATCGGGTCGCATGCCGATGGCCGCTCCCGGAGCGCAGGCTCCCGCGGTCGATCCGCCGCGCTACGACGACGACCAGATTGCCGCGATGGCCGCCTACGTCGCCTCGCTGGCTCCCGGCCCCGCGATCCCCACCGAGGAGCAGCTCGACTACGCGCACGCCGATGCCGCGCGCGGCGGTGAGCTCTTCCGCATCAACTGCTCGCAGTGCCACCAGGCTGCTGGCCAGGGCGGCGCCCTCACCCAGGGCAAGTATGCGCCCAACCTCATGGGCGCGGAGCCCAAGGAGATCTACGAGGCGATGGTCACCGGCCCGCAGAACATGCCGGTGTTCAGCAACGCCCAGCTCGCCGACAAGGACAAGAAGGACATCATCGCGTACGTCTCCGCCCTGCAGGAGTCGCCGAATCCCGGCGGCCTCTCGCTCGGGCGCCTCGGGCCGGTGTCTGAGGGCATGTTCCTGTGGACCGCCATCTTCGGCGCTCTCATCGCCGTAGCCGTCTGGATTGGGATCAAGGCACGATGACCGACGTCACGCCGCACGGCGCATCCGAGTCCCACGGCCACGGCTCCAAGGAGCCCGCCCGCCTGGGCTACTCCCCCGTCGCCGACATCCCGCACACGCCGCGCGCCACCGACACCGACCCCCGCGCCGCGCGCCGAGCCGAGCGCCAGGTGGCGTTCATGTTCCTGCTGTCGATGGCCTGCGTCGTCGCCTTCGTGTGGGCCTACATCGCCATCGATAAGTACACGGTCGTCTACATCCCGGTGCTCGGCGACGTGGGCTACTCGCAGGTGGCCCTCGGCGTCACCCTCGCGGGCGCGATCTTCTTCATCGGCGCCGGCGCCATCCAGTGGGCCAAGAAGCTCATGCCCGACGTCGAGGTCGTGCAGCAGCGGCACACGATGGCCTCACCGAAGTCCGCCGACCTGGAGGCCGAGGCCAACTTCCGCCGCGGCAAGGAGGAGTCGGGCTTCGTCCGCTACCCGATCATCCGTCGCACGCTCCTGGGCGCCATGGCGCTCTTCCCGATTCCGCTCATCATCATGCTCAAGGACCTGTGGGTCCCCGGGCCGCTCCAGCAGGGCAAGTCACCTGCCGACATCCTGTCGACCACCCTGTGGCGCAAGGGCATGCGGATCGTGTCCGACGGCACCTACGTGCCGGTCAAGGCCACCGACCTGCCCGTCGGCGGCCTCATCTCCGCTGTCCCGGCAGACCTGCAGGAGGTCCAGGAGGCCGAGGGCAACCTCGACGCCCGCGGCAAGTCCGCCATCATCCTGGTGCGCATGCAGCCCGACCAGATCCGGTCGCAGCAGGGCAAGAACTGGGACTACCAGGGAATCCTGGCCTTCTCCAAGATCTGCACCCACGTGGGCTGCCCCATCGCGCTGTACGAGCAGCGCACCCATCACCTGCTGTGCCC
>CAYFLO010000258.1:0-2949 GCA_964343995.1 uncultured Bifidobacteriaceae bacterium | reverse complement strand
GCCACGCGCAAGGCCGGGGTCGATGTGCGCCAGGACCCGCAGGTCCGTGCCCTGCTGGACTCCCAGGCCCCCGTCGTCACGCTGGTGGCCAAGTCCGACGTGCGGCACGTGGTCGAGGCGCTGCGGACGTCACTGGACGAGAACGTCGACATGGTCACCGACACGGTGGCCTACCTCGTGGGCGAGGGTCGACGCGTCTTCGTCGACATGGAGCACTTCTTCGACGGCTACCGCCACGATCCCGACTACGGCGTTCGCCTGCTGCGCGCCGCCGCCGAGGCGGGAGCCTCGGTCGGTGTGCTGTGCGACACCAACGGCGGCATGCTGCCCGGCGACATCACTCGCATCGTCACCGACGTGCGCGAGCGGTCGGGCGTGCGCCTGGGCATCCACTGCCAGGACGACACCGGCTGTGCGGTCGCCAACTCGGTGTCGGCGGTGGAGGCCGGCGCCACCCACGTGCAGGTCACGGCCAACGGCTACGGCGAGCGCACGGGCAACGCCGACCTCTTCGTCGTCATCCCGAACCTGCAGATCAAGCGGGGGATCGACTGCCTTCCGCCGGGAGCGCTGAGCGAGACCGTGCGCATCTCCCACGCAATCGCCGAGATCGCCAACATCGCGCCCAACACCCACCAGCCGTACGCCGGCTGGGCGTCCTTCGCCCACAAGGCGGGCCTGCATGCCTCGGCGCTGAAGGTCAACGCCGACCTGTACAACCACATCGATCCGGCCACCGTGGGCAACGATCAGGCGGTGCTCGTCACCGAGATGGCCGGCCGGGCCACCGTGGAGCTGAAGGGTCGCGAGCTGGGGTACGACGTCTCCACCGACCCTGCACTCGTCGGCCGCGTCGTCGAGCGGGTCAAGGATCTGGAGGCCCGGGGCTGGACGTTCGAGGCGGCCGACGCCTCGTTCGAGCTCATGCTCATGGAGGAGAGCGGCCAGGCTCGTCCGTTCCAGGTCGAGTCCTGGCGCACCATCGTCGAGCAGGACGCCGACGGCGACGTGCGCAGCGAGGCCACGGTCAAGGTGCACCTGGACGGCGAGCGGATCATCGCCACCGCCGAGGGCAACGGTCCGGTGAACGCCCTCGATAACGCCCTGCGCAGCGCCATCGCCCGCCGCTACCCGCAACTCCAGGGCTGGCGTCTCGTCGACTACAAGGTGCGCATCCTCGACGCCGGACTGGGCACCGGCGCCGTCACACGGGTGCTCGTCGGCACGTCCGACGGCAGCGAGGACTGGACCACGGTCGGCGTGCACGAGAACGTCATCGCCGCCTCGTGGCGCGCTCTGGAGGACGCTGCCGCGTTCGGGCTGCTGAGGCTCCCGCAGGACTGAGCCGCTAGACGCGTGCTCGGTACGTGAGGGTCACCACGAAGTCCCCCGGGGCGAAGGTGATCTGCTCGTCCTTGGGCGGATTGATCCGCAGGCCCGCGGCAAGAGTGTCGGTGCGGGCGCGTGCGGACTCGGCCCGGTAGCCGATCGCCGTCGTTCCCCAGTTGCGTGCCTCCGCGACGACGGCGCCGAAGGTCGTAGCACCGGCGGCGGCGAAACGCTCGAACGGCTGCAGCGAGATCGTGGCTCCATCGGTGGTGAACAGGTCGTCGAAGACTCCGGCGAGGTGGGGGCTCTCGCCGAGCTGTGCCAGGAGCAGGCTCACGAGCTTCTGGCTGACGACGAAGTCATCGCTGGAATCCTCATGGGCGAGGTCGACATCACTGGGATTCAGCAGCTCGCCCACGACGTTGCGGTCGCGCACATCGCCGGTGGCGCGCAGATGCAGCATCGTGAGCAGCACGCGCGCATCGCCCTCGTCGACGCCGAACTTCGCGCTCTCGCACAGGATGAGGAAGTGCGTGAAGGGGCCCGTGCTGACGACATCGGCGAGCACCGTTCGGGAGATGGTGTTTCCGGTGCGCACCTCGACACGCTGATTGCGCAGGCCGAGGGCGGCCGTCTGCCGCATGATGCTCTCGGCATCCTGGTGCGCATCGTCGACGAGGATCACCACGGTGGACCCCGCAGCGACGTGGGACTCCAGTTCGCGGATGACCAGCGGAGCCACGTCGCTCCAGCCGACGATGAGCGTCTGCTCCACGTGCACCTCATCGCCGGTGAAGGTGCGGTCGGCCGGTGGCTGCCACGGCTGGGGGTCGAGGTCGAGCACGAATGTCGAGTCGTCAGCCGAGATGCCGATGAGTCGCTGACCGCTCGTGACCACGGTGGTGGGATCGGGGTTCACTGTGACGTCGCCACTCTCGTCTTGGACTCCCACGATGGAGGACGCGCTGCTGGACATCAGCAGTTCACCGTAGGTTCGGCCGACGAGCCGATCGGGAACGTCGATGAAGTACAGCTCGTCGCCGTCGAAGTCCAGGAGCTCCTGGTAGATCACGCCGAGGCCTGGCTGCCGGGCCACCTGCGCGGTGATGCGGGCCACGACACTCGTCGGGTCGATGGTGATCAGGCGGGGTCCCAGCAGTTCTCGCAGCGCCTCGGCCGTCTGGGGATCCTCGATCTCGGCGACGATCGGCTGACTCGACTGCGGACCCAGGACCTTGTGGAGCGCGAGCACGGTCTTGACGACCGTGGCGCTGGACTCCGCCGCATCGTCACGCAGCACGATGATCGACGTGGCGTCCTCGGGAGCCACGCGCTCCAGGTCACTGACGCGCGCCACCTCACCCCGGCGAAACACCAGCCGGGTCGTGCCCCGGTCGGGAACGTCCTTGGCGATCGCCTCGGCCAGTTCGATGGTGTCCTGATCGCTGAGCACCACGATGGCGCGCCCTCGTTCGCTGCGGTTGGCCTCCACGATCTCGGAGATGACGACGGGGAGTTTGTCGCTGCTGCCCAGGATGAGCGTGTGACCCCGCTCGACAACGGGCGACTGCCCGCGGCGCAGATCCTCGATGCGGGCGTCGATGCTGCTGGAGATCAGGC
>CAYFLO010000257.1:0-2960 GCA_964343995.1 uncultured Bifidobacteriaceae bacterium | reverse complement strand
GCGGACATGGCTTCAGCCGCGGCGAGCGCTGCATCCTCGCCCGGCGCCACCGCCACCACGTCCGATGCTGTCGGCTTCGTGCTGGAGCGCTGGCAGGCGTCGATGGCGGTCTCCGTCGCCTGTATCGCCGGCTTCCTGGCCCTCAACCTCGTCCGCGGACGCCAGGGCCGGGTCTGGCAGGCCGTGCGCGACGATCCCATCGCGGCCGCGGTCTCGGGCATCAGCCCGGGGGGAGCCAAGGTGTCGGCCTTCGCGGTGAGCAGCTTCTTCGCCGCCCTCTCCGGGGCGGTGTTCGCCCAGCTCCTGGCCTACGTCGGTCCCAGCGCCTTCGGCATCGGGCTGTCGCTGTCGCTCCTCGTGGGCGTCGTGCTCGGCGGCCGCTCCTCGCTCGTGGGTGCGGTCATCGGCGCAGTCATCATCGTGCTGCTGCCGTCCACGATCTCCCACCTCACCGAGAGCCTCGGCTGGCCCCAGCAGGTGGGAGCCAACCTGCCCACGCTCATCTACGGGCTCCTCGTCGTCCTCGTCGTCCTCGTGGCGCCGGCCGGCGTGGCCGGACTCTGGCGCCGTAGGCGGCGCTAGGTCCCTCCAGGCCGCAGGGAGCGGGGTGGATCCGACACCCCTTTCGGCTGAATCCCACCTTCGCGCTGGGTTACCTGTGGGTAAAGTCACACGAAACGGCGGGGGCCACCGCGGCCTCCACACCAAGGAGGAATCGTGAAGCGCAGCATCGTCCTGCGCCTGGCGGCCGTCACCGCGGCTGTCGGGATCGGCGCGATCGGTCTGGCACCGCTCGCCAGTGCCGACAACGGGGTGTTCCCCAAGCGCGTCGTCATCGGCACCACCACACCGCTGTCGGGTCCGGCATCGGCGGGTTACATGTACATCCCGCAGGCGGCGGCGGCGTACTTCGCCTACCTGAACAAGAGCGGTGGCGTGAACGGCCGCACGGTCGACTTCAAGATCAAGGACGACAAGTACAGCCCGGCCCTCACCGGCCCCGCCACCAGTGAGCTGCTGCTCAACGACCAGGCGTTCGCGATCTTCGGCGCCCTGGGCACCGACACGCACAACACCGTCGTCGACGTGCTCAACAAGCAGAAGGTGCCGGATCTCTTCCCGAACACCGGCTCGCCGTCGTTCGCCAACGTGGGCAAGTACCCCTACACGATCCCGTACCTGCCGTCGTACACCGTCGAGGCCAAGGCCATGGCGAAGTACATCCAGGACACCGCTGCCCTCAGTGGGATGAAGCGCTGCTTCTTCTACCAGGACGGCGAGTTCGGCGCGGGTGCCTCGGACGGCTTCAAGGCGGCCGGCATGGACTTCGCGCTGACGACGTCCTACGCCGCGGCCACTGTCGCGCAGCCCTTCGCCGCGCAGGTCGTGAAGATGAAGGCGGCCGGCTGCCAGCTCGTCGTGTTCTTCGGCATCACCCAGGCGACGGCCAACCTGCTGGGCACCTCGGCCAAGGTGGGCTTCAAGCCGACCTGGATGGTCACGTCGGTGGGCACGGAGCCGACGATCATCAAGTCGATCCTGGGCCCGGCGGCCACGCCGCTGATGACCGGCGTCTACACGGCCAGCTTCCTCACCCCGATCACCGACGTCGGCAACCCCTACGTCGCGCAGATGAAGACGCTGGTCGAGGCCTCCGGCCTGCCGTGGAACTTCTACACGTTCTACGGGGTCAACACGGCCTACGTCATGGCCCAGGCCCTCAAGGCCGCCGGCCCGAACCTCACCCGCGAGGGACTCATCCAGGCAGTCCAGACCAAGGGCTCGACCTTCCGGTCCGCCGCCGTGGTGCCGTTCGTCGTGTCGGCCTCGTCGCACCAGGGCCTCACCGGCTACTGGATCGGCCAGTACGACGCGGCCGGCACCCTCGGCCGTCTCACCAAGGGCGTCTACGTGGCGACGAACAACCCGTCGAACACCGCGAAGCTCACCACCTACACGCAGGTGGGCCCCACGCCCAAGCTGCTTCCGTAGGGAACGACCCAGGGACGGGCGGGGGCCGATTTGGCCCCCGCCCGTCTCGTCTCGTAGTCTCTGCAGCACCGAAGACCGCAGGTCGCCGGCGCCGGACCCCCGGCATCGGCCCAAGGTCCCGCTCCGGCGGGCGGCCCGCGCAGGTGACGAGCAAGGCGCGGCCCGGCCGCGTCCCGCCCCGTGCGCCTGCGCCGGGGCGTTCTGCTTGAGGGGGGCCTCCCACGAGAGGAGCCCCATGGCCCGGCCCGACAAGGCGAGCACCGTCGCCGAGCTGACCGACCACTTCCGCACGTCGCAGGCGGCGGTCCTCACCGAGTACCGCGGCCTCACGGTCGCGCAGATCAAGGCCCTGCGCCGGTCGCTCGGTGGCACCACCACCTACGCCGTCGTCAAGAACACCCTGACCAAGATCGCCGCCCAGCAGGCGGGCGTCTCCGGTCTGGACTCCCTCCTCGCCGGCCCCAGCGCCATCGCGTTCGTCAAGGGCGACGCCGTCGAGGCGGCCAAGTCGCTGCGCGACTTCGCCAAGGAGTTCCCGGCGCTGGTGATCAAGGGCGGCATCCTCGACGGCAAGCCGCTGAGCGCGGCCGACGTCACCAAGATCGCCGACCTGGAGTCGCGCGAGGTGCTGCTGTCCAAGCTGGCCGGCGCGATGAAGGCCAAGCAGTCGCAGGCCGCCGCGCTGTTCTCCGCCCCGCTGTCCAAGACTGCGCGCGCCCTGGGCGCCCTGCAGGCCAAGCGCGAGGCCGATCCCGCCGCAGCCGCGGCAACCCCCCAGACCACGGTGGCCGAGACGGCCGCCGAGGACACCACCGAGGGCTGATGCCCGCCCGGCCCTCGGCCGGACCAACCTGAAAGGACGCCACCATGGCGAAGATGAGCACCGATGAGCTCCTTGGCGCATTCAAGGAGATGACCCTGCTGGAGCTGTCCGAGTTCGTGAAGCTCTTCGAGGAGACCTTCGACGT
>CAYFLO010000256.1:537-2977 GCA_964343995.1 uncultured Bifidobacteriaceae bacterium | reverse complement strand
GCGGGATCAACGTCGGTGACGAGGTCATCGCCGTCGGCTCGCCGCTGGGCCTGCCGGGCACGGTGACGTCGGGCATCATCAGCGCGCTCAACCGCCCGGTGACCGCCGGTGGCGAGCAGAGCGGCGACACGTCGTTCATCAACGCGATTCAGACCGACGCGGCGATCAACCCCGGCAACTCCGGCGGCCCGCTGCTCAACGCCGCCGGCGCGGTGATCGGCATCAACTCCGCGATCGCCTCGCTCGGTGCCACGGGTGCCGGGCAGCCCGGCTCGATCGGCCTGGGCTTCGCGATCCCGATCGACACCGCCAAGCGCATCGCCGACGAGATCGTGCGCACCGGCAAGGCCGTCACTCCGATCATCGGCGTCAAGCTCGACAACCAGTACAACGGCAAGGGCGCGCGCGTGGGTGACGTGACCACCGGCGGCCCGGCCGAGGCGGCGGGTATCGAGCCCGGCGACGTCATCATCGCCGTCGACGGTCAGCAGGCGGTCGACTCCACGCAGGCGATCGTGCTCATCCGCTCGCACGCGGCGGGCGACATCGTGAAGCTGACGATCGACCGCAACGGCCAGTCACTGACGATTCCGGTGACGCTCACCACCGCCAAGGGGTAATCCCCGCGGCACCACGCTCGGCGACCCGCACCCACTCCTCCTCCAGGGTGCGGGTCGTCGTTCGTCTGTCTAGGCCGGTGAAGGGAATGTCGGAGGCGGCGGGTCCTGCTCCTGCCCCTGCATGCGCCACAGGTGCGCGTAGTGGCCGTGGGCCGCGAGCAGCTCGTCGTGCGTGCCGACCTCGGCGATCCGGTGGCCGAACACCATTGCCACGCGGTCACCGCGCGTGGCCCACTGCAGGTGGTGGGCGATGGCCAGGACCGTGCGGTTCGGGTCGCCGACCTTCAGTGCGTCGATGACGCGCTGCTCGGTGGCGTCGTCGAGATGGGACGTGGCCTCGTCGAGGATGAGGATCGGCCGCTGGGCGATGAGCGCGCGGGCGATGGAGATGAGTTGGCGGTGACCTGCCGGCACCTCGGCCTCTCCCGACCCGATGCGCCCCTGCAGTCCGCCGAGGTCGGCCAGGACGGTCTCGCGCATGCCCAGGGCGTCGATGACCTCGTCGACGACGGCCTGCGGTGCGTCCGGGCGACTGTCGAGCAGGTTCTCGAGCACCGTGCCGCTGAACAGCATCGGCTCCTGCGGCACGTAGGCGATCTGCGCGCGCAGCCAGTCCTCGCGCACGGTGGCCACCGGGCTGCCGAAGACCTCGATCGACCCCTTGATCGGGGAGTAGAAGCGCATCGCCAGTTTGATCAGACTCGACTTGCCGCCGCCGGTGCGGCCGACGATCACCAGGTGCTCACCGGGCTGCACGTCCAGGCTCGCGTCCATGAGCACCCAGCCGGCCTTGGAGTAGGCGAACCAGACGTGGTCGTAGCGCAGGGCGGGCGGTGGGGCGGGGGCCTGCGGGTCGGCCGGAGCCTGGTCGGCGGCCAGCTGCGGATCGGGATGGAGCAGCGCCAGCTCGGAGACCTGATCGAGGGCCACGCCGGTCTGGCCGTAGACCGCCTGGGTCGTGGCGATCGTGGCCACGGGGCTGATGCCGTTCTGCAGGTAGGTGGAGAACAGCACCATCGTGGCGACCGCGAGGGCGCCGGCCACGGCGTCCTGGCCGCTGATGCCGACGATGAGCGCGACGTCGAGTGCGACGACCAGCTGCGTGGCGGCGGCGAACGCCTTGAAGACATACGCGGAGCGCAGGAGGGCCGTGCGCTCCAGGTCGTTGAGGCGGTCGAACTGCGCGCGGTGACGGGCCTGGGTGCCGAAGGCTCGGATCGTCGCCGCGCCGACCACGGCGTCGCGCAGGGCGACGGTGACATCGGTGATGCCCGCGACGTTGCGGCTCAGGGCCCACCGCTGGGCACGCCTCAGGATCAGCGCGAACACGGCGATCACCGGGATCACCAGGTAGGCCACGAGGGCCAGTTCGAGATCGAGCAGGAGCAGCACGCCGCCCACGACGATGAGCGTGACGAGGGCGCCGATGTTCGCGCCCACGCTGCCGGTGACGGCGGTCTCCAGGAGCTCGATGTTGTTCGTCAGCTTGCTCACGATCGCGCCGACGCGCTGGCGGTCGAAGTACGCCAGGTGCACGTCGAGCAGCGACCGGAAGCCCCGGAGGCGCAATCGGGCGAGCGCGCGCTGCCCGAGCCAGGGGATGAGGAAGGTGGAGCCGAACACCGCCAGGCCGCCGATCACCGCGACGGCGACGAGGCCCGCCACCACGGCACCCAGGCGTCCGGAGCCGCCGGTGTCGGTGACCTCCGCGAGCAGGTCGATGCTCAAGTAGAGCGGCACCAGGCCCGCGACGGCGGCGATCGCCACGCACGCCAGCGCGAGTGCGACCCACCCGCGGTCGGGGCGCACGAGCTCGCCGA
>CAYFLO010000256.1:0-412 GCA_964343995.1 uncultured Bifidobacteriaceae bacterium | reverse complement strand
CGGCGGGCACGGTGGCCGGGATCTCGGACGCCGGTGCGGCAGGAGCCGTCCTCGTGGCCGCACCGGCGGGTGCGGGGTCATGCGTCGGGAGTGGGTCGGACGGTGCCGGCGGTGCCGACGTGGCGGTGAGTGCCCCGCCCGCCAGGGTCGCGCGCTGCGTGGTGGGCCCGAGATTCGAGTCGTGGGTGGCGACGGTGACGAGCATGCGGCCCTGGCTCTGCTCGGCGATGCCGCCCTCCACGGTGGCCAGGGTGGCCGCGTCGAGGCCCACCGTGACGGAGTCCAGCAGCATCACCGGTGCGTCCATGAGCAGTCCGCGGGCCAGGCGCAGCCGCTGCACCTCACCCCCGGAGAGCACCGCGCCGCCGGTACCGCCGATCGGCGTGTCCCAGCCGTGGGGCAGCGCAGCCAC
>CAYFLO010000255.1:0-2979 GCA_964343995.1 uncultured Bifidobacteriaceae bacterium | reverse complement strand
GCTGCAACTGCGCCTCGATCTGCTTGACCGTGTCGAGGCCGACGCCGACCATGATCAGCAGGCTCGTGCCGCCGAAGATGAAGCGGCTGCCGACCCCGAGCAGGTCGAATGCGATGAGCGGGAGCACGGCGATGATGCCCAGGTAGAGGGCACCCGGCGCAGTCAGGCGGGTGAGCACGTAGTCGAGGTACTCGGCGGTCGGTCGCCCGGCCCGGATGCCCGGGATGAAGCCGCCGTACTTCTTCATGTTGTCGGCCACCTCGACGGGATTGAAGGTGATCGACACGTAGAAGTAGCAGAAGAAGACGATGAGAGCGAAGTACAGCGACAGGTACCAGCCGCCCGTGCCGCGACCCAGGTGCTGCTGGATCCACTGCGCCCAGGCCGCCTGGCTGCCGGTGAGCTGGACGATGAGCGTGGGCAGGAAGAGCAGCGACGAGGCGAAGATGACCGGGATGACACCGGCCATGTTGACCTTCAGCGGGATGTAGGTCGACGTACCGCCGTACATGCGGCGTCCGACCATGCGTTTGGCGTACTGCACCGGGATGCGGCGCTGGGCCTGCTCGACGAAGACCACGAAGGCGATGACGGCCAGGCCCACCAGCACGGTCATGGCGAAGATGAACGGGCCCTCGCTGCCCCAGATGGAGGCGAACTGCGAGGGGATCGTGGCGATGATCGAGGTGAAGATGAGGACGGACATGCCGTTGCCCACGCCGCGCTCGGTGATGAGCTCGCCGAACCACATGATCATCGAGGTGCCGGCGGTCATGACCAGGACCATGACCATGATGACCCAGATGCTCTGGTTGGGGATCAGGTTCTCGTTGCAGCCCTGGAAAAGCGTGCCGGGGTTGCGCGCCAGCGACAGGATCGCCGTCGACTGCAGGATCGCCAGGCCGATGGTGACGTAGCGGGTGTACTGCGTGATCTTGGCCTGGCCGGCCTGGCCGTCGGCCTTCAGCGTCTCCAGCCGCGGGATGACCACGGTGAGCAGCTGCAGGATGATGCTCGCGGTGATGTAGGGCATGATGCCCAGCGCGAACACCGACAGCTGGAGCAGCGCTCCACCGCTGAACAGGTTGACCAGCGCGTAGACCGAGTTGTCCTGGACGACGCTGATGCACTTCTGGATCGCCGAGTAGTCGACACCAGGAGTGGGCAGCACCGAGCCGAGCCGGTACAGCGCCAGAAGTCCGAGCGTGAACAGGATCTTCTTGCGAAGGTCCGGTGTACGCAGGGCAGCCCCGAACGCACTGATGTGCATCGTGCCTCCCGTGTCAGAGCTCGGTCGCCGTACCGCCTGCAGCGACGATCTTGTCACGGGCCGTGGAGGAGAACGCATGCGCGGTCACCGCGACCTTGACTCCGAGGTCGCCGTTGCCGAGCACCTTGACCGGCTGGCCCTTGCGGACCGCACCCTTGGCCACGAGCTCGGCGACCGAAACGTCGCCGCCTGCCGGGAACAGCTTGGAGATCATCGCCAGGTTGACCACCTGGAACGTCACCTTCGCCGGGTTCTTGAAGCCCTTGAGCTTGGGCAGGCGCATGTGCAGAGGCATCTGGCCGCCCTCGAAGCTCGCGGGGACCTGGTACCGGGCCTTGGTGCCCTTGGTGCCACGGCCCGCGGTCTTGCCCTTGGACGCCTCACCGCGACCCTTGCGGGTCTTGGCGGTGTGGGCGCCCGGAGCCGGACGCAGGTGATGAGCCTTCAGTGCCATGTCAGTCAACCTCCTCGACGACGATCAGGTGTCGGACGGTGTCGACCATCCCGCGAATCTCGGGACGGTCCTCCTTCACGACAACGTCGCCGATGCGCTTCAGGCCGAGCGAACGCAGCGTGTTGCGCTGGCTGCTCGTGCCGCCGATCTCGGACTTCTTCTGCGTGACCTTCAGGCGAGCCATCAGGCGCCCACCCCCGCCTTGGCACGCAGGAGGGCGGCCGGGGCCACATCCTCCAGCGGCAGGCCACGACGAGCGGCAACAGCCTCCGGCTGCTCCAGCATCTTCAGGGCCGCGACGGTGGCGTGGACAACGTTGATGGCGTTGTCCGAGCCCATCGACTTGCTCAGCACGTCGTGGACACCGGCGCACTCGAGCACGGCGCGCACCGGACCGCCGGCGATGACGCCGGTACCCGGGGCGGCCGGGCGCAGCATGACCACGCCCGCGGCAGCCTCGCCCGTGATGGGGTGAGGGATGGTGCCCTGGATGCGCGGCACGCGGAAGAAGTGCTTCTTGGCCTCCTCCACGCCCTTGGCGATGGCGGCCGGCACCTCCTTGGCCTTGCCGTAGCCGACGCCCACCATGCCGTCGCCGTCACCGACGACGACCAGCGCGGTGAAGCTGAAGCGACGGCCGCCCTTGACGACCTTCGCGACGCGGTTGATGGCGACGACGCGCTCCAGGAAAGCGGACTTCTCCTCGCGAGGCGCGCGATCCTTGCGCTCCCGGCGATCGCCAGCGCCGGTACCCCGGCGCGACGTCTCAGACATGTGTTACCTCTTCCTGTTCGTTACGTCGTCAGAAGTCGAGACCGGCCTCGCGCGCGCCATCGGCGAGCGCAGCCACACGGCCGTGGTACCGGTTGCCGCCGCGGTCGAAGACCACGGCCTCCACGCCGGCCTTCTTCGCGCGCTCAGCCACGAGCTGGCCGACCTTGCGGGCCTTGGCGGTCTTGTCGTCGGAGACACCGCGCAGGTCGGCCTCCATGGTGGACGCAGAGGCGAGCGTGACGCCCTGGCTGTCGTCGACGACCTGGGCCACCATGTGGCGGGCCGATCGCGTGACGACCAGGCGCGGACGCACCGCGGTTCCGCTGACCTTCTTGCGCACGCGCAGGTGGCGACGGGCGCGGCCCGTCGTCGTCTTGGTGCCCGTGCCGAGCTTCGGGGCGAAGGAACTCACTTCTTACCCGCCTTTCCGGCCTTGCGGCGCACGTTCTCACCCTCGTACCGCACGCCCTTGCCCTTGTAC
>CAYFLO010000254.1:0-2979 GCA_964343995.1 uncultured Bifidobacteriaceae bacterium | reverse complement strand
CCACATTGGGCAGCTCGTCGAGCAGGACACAGGCCGACGGCACGCCGGCGTGCCGGAACTCCGCGTAGGCCTCGTCGATGACGAGGACCGCGCCCACGTCCAGCGCAGCGCGCGCCACCTGGCGCGCCTGCTCAATCGGAAGCGCGGTACCGCTGGGGTTGTTCGGCGAGGTGAGGATGACCAGCGAGGGTCGGTGCTCGGCGATCGCCGCCCCCGCGGCGGCAACGTCGAGGGTGAAATCCTCGCGCCGGGGCACCGCGTGCAGCGTCGTGAACGTGTCGCGGGCGTACTCCGGGTACATCGAGTACGTCGGGGGGAACGTGAGCGCCGTGCGCCCCGGGCCGCCGAAGGCCAGGAACAGGTGGTGCATGACCTCGTTGGAGCCGTTGGCGACCCAGATCTGGTCGACGTCGAGTGTGACCCCCGATTCACGGGCCAGATAGGCGGCCAGCGATCGGCGCAGGGCGATCGCATCGCGGTCGGGGTAGCGGTTGAGGTCGATCGCCGCCTGGGCCACCGCCACTCCCATCGCCCGGGCGAGGTCGGCAGGGATCGGGAAAGGGTTCTCGTTGACGTTGAGCCGCGCCTGCACGTCGAGCTGGGGAGCGCCGTAGGCGACCTCGCCCACCAGGTCGTCGCGGACGGGCGGCGTGAACCCGTTCACGGCACCCGCACGGTGACGGCATCACCGTGACCGGGAAGGTCCTCGGCGCGCGCGAGCGCGACCACGTGCGGGGCGACATCGGCCAGGGCCTGCTCGTCGTACTCCACCAGGTGGATCCCGCGCAGGAACGATTGCACCGACAGGCCCGAGGAATGACGCGCGGACCCGGCGGTGGGCAGCACGTGGTTGGAGCCCGCGCAGTAGTCGCCCAGCGACACCGGCGACCACGTGCCCACGAAGATCGCCCCGGCATTGCGCACGCGCATCGCCACCTCACGGGCGTCGCGGGTGTGAATCTCCAGGTGCTCCGCGGCATAGGCGTCGACGACGGCCAGGCCCTGGTCGATGTCGTCGACCAGCACGATGGCGCTCTGCGAGCCGGTGAGCGCCTCGCGGATGCGCTCGACGTGCTTGGTGGTGGCCAGCTGCCGCTCGACCTCCGCATCGACCGCATCGGCGAGAGCGGGGCTGTCGGTGACGAGCACCGCGGCGGCGAGCACGTCGTGCTCCGCCTGGCTGATGAGGTCGGCGGCCACATGCGACGCGATCGCGGAGTCGTCGGCGAGGATCGCCACCTCAGTAGGTCCGGCCTCGGAGTCGATGCCGATGACGCCCTGCAGGGCGCGCTTGGCCGCGGTGACGTAGATGTTGCCCGGGCCGGTGACGAGCTCGACGGGGGCACAGCGCCCACCTTCGGGAAGGTCGACGCCGTAGGCGAGCATGGCGACCGCCTGCGCTCCTCCTACCGCGTACACCTCGTCGACACCCAGGAGTGCGCACGCCGCCAGGATCGTCGGATGCGGCCATCCGTCGTGGTCGCGCTGCGGCGGTGAGACGACTGCCAGCGATGACACCCCGGCGACCTGTGCGGGCACGACGTTCATCACCACACTGCTGGGGTAGACCGCGCGCCCACCGGGCACGTACAGGCCCACCCGCTCCACGGGGATCCACCGCTCGGTGACGGTGCCGCCCGGAACCACGGTGGTGACGACGTCGACGCGGCGCTGATCGGTGTGCACGCGCCGGGCCCGGGCGATCGACTCCTCCAGGGCGGCGCGCACGTCGGCCGGAAGGGCCGCAGCAGCGGCCTGGAGCAGCGCCGGGGGCACCCGGAGTGACGGCGGACGCACGCCGTCGAGCTTCTCGCTCCACCGCTGGACGGCCTCGGCGCCACCGGTGCGCACGTCGTCGAGAATCGGGGCGATCCGCTCCGTGGCATCCGCGACATCCATCGCAGCGCGCGGGACGACGGCACGCGGGTCGTCGTGACGACCGCGCAGGTCGATGCGCCTGATCACGGGCCGTACCTTACGCTGCCCGCGTGGCCGCCAGCCTTCCGCTGTTCCCGCTCAACGTGCCCCTGGTGCCCGGTCTGGTCCTCCCTCTCCACGTCTTCGAACCGCGCTACCGACAGCTCGTGACTGACCTGCTCGCGGTCCCGGACGAGGACGCTCGCGAGTTCGGCATCGTCGGCATCCGCGACGGACGCAGCCTGGAGCGCGACGGCATGAACGCCCTGTTCCCCGTCGGAGTGTCGACGATCCTGCGGCAGGTCGAGCCCCTGGACGACGGCCGGTTCGACATCGTCACCACCGGGTCGCGCCGCTTCCGGGTGGTGTCGATCGACACCAGCACCCCGCTCGTGCGCGCCGAGGTCGACTTCCTCGACGAGGTGACCAGCCCCGCCGACGAGCCGCTGGCCGCCTCGGTGGCCCAGGCCTTCCGCGCCTATCGGATCGTCCTAGGCGGGCAGGTCGACGAGGCGGCCGACGACGACGGCCTGTCGGGCAGCGACGACTCCACGGGCGGTGGCGAGGAGGACCTTCCCGACGATCCCACGGTCATGTCGTTCTTGGTCACCGCCGCCATGGTGCTCCCGCCCGCCGAACGACAGTCACTGCTCGCCGCCGAGACCGTGGCGCAGCGACTGCGTCTGGCCATGACGCTGCTGCGACGCGAGTGCGCCGTCATCGCCACCCTTTCGGCGATGCCGAGCCTGGAACCGCTGGGCCCGTTGCCCAGCCCGAACTGACGCCACTCCCCATGGCCGGCACACCCGCGACCCTCGCCCTCACCCGCGCGCACATCACGTTCACCGAGCACGAGTACACGCATGATCCGCGCGCCGAGTCCTTCGGCCGCGAGGCCGCGGACGCACTCGGGCTCGACCCCGCCGTGGTCTTCAAGACCCTCGTGGCCACCGTCGAGGGAGGGGCGACCCGCGGATCCGCTCAGGTCGTGGCCGTCGTGCCGGTCACCGGCATGCTCGACCTGAAGGCGCTCGCCGCGGCGGTGGGAGCTCGGCGCGCCGA
>CAYFLO010000253.1:0-2981 GCA_964343995.1 uncultured Bifidobacteriaceae bacterium | reverse complement strand
AGCGAGTCCATCACGAGATCGACCACTCGAGGGTTGCTGAAGTCGAGCGAGTTTCCGCATCCCGTGGTGTCGTGGTAGTTGCCTAGGTCGTCCTGGCGGTAATAGGAAGAGTTGTCGAGACCCCTGAACGAATAGGTCAGCCCTCGTGCGCCACCCTCGGCGGTGTGGTTGTAAACCACGTCGAGGATGACCTCCAGCCCGGCCGCATGGAGTGCCTTGACCATGCGCTTGAACTCCGACACCTGTCCGCCGCGGGCCCCGGTGGAGGAGTACCCGGCATGCGGCGCGAAGTAGCCGATGGAGTTGTAGCCCCAGTAGTTGACCCGGCCGCTCTCCTTCAAGAACGGCTCGGACAGGAAGTGGTGCACGGGAAGCAACTCGATCGATGTGACGCCCAGGGTGGTGAGGTGCGCGAGCACATTGGGGTGGGCGAGCCCGGCGTAGGTGCCCTTCTCGTGATCGGGTACATCGGGGTGCAGGCGGGTGATGCCCCGTACGTGCGTCTCGTAGACGACCGTGTCGTCCCAGGTGTAGCCCGGGCGCCGGTCGTCGCCCCAGTCGAAGGGATCGTCGACGACGACGCTGCGGGGCATCGAGCCGGCGGAGTCGGTGTCGTCGCGCGCATCGGGATAGGCCAGGACGTGTCCGTAGACCGCCTGACCGGGGGAGTAGTCGCCCTCGATGGCGCGCGCGTAGGGATCCAGGAGCAGCTTGGCCGGATTCCAGCGGGCGCCGGTGACCGGATCCCATGCGCCATCCACACGGAAGCCGTAGCGCACGCCCGCGGTGAGCCCGGGTACATGTGCATGCAGGACGTTGGCATCGCGATGGCCCAGCGGCACGCGATGTTCCATCCCGGCCTCGTCAAAGATGCACAGGTCGGCGCTCAGTGCCCCGGGAGCCCACAGCGCGACGTGAGCGCCTCCGTGGCCGTCCGGGGTCACGCCCAGGTTCGCGGGCAGTCCGTCGGGGGTCACCTGCCGACCGTACCTGTCGCGCGCGTCACTACGCTGACGCACCGCGAGTGCCGACAATCAGGAGGATCCGTGGCCGAGTTCGTGCAGATTCAGGTGGAGCAGGGCGTCGCGACGATCCTGCTGGATCGTCCCAAGATGAACGCGCTCAACCTGCAGATGCAGCGCGAGATCGCCGAAGCGGCACGCGAGGTGGCGGCGCGCGCTGATGTGGGCGCGGTGGTGCTGTACGGCGGCCCGAGGGTCTTCGCGGCCGGTGCCGACGTCAAGGAGATGGCCTCGATGTCGTTCCAGGACATGGCCGCGGCCTCGCACAGCCTGCACAGTTCCTTCAATGCCGTCGCGGAGATCCCCCAGCCCACAATCGCGGCGGTCACCGGCTACGCCCTGGGCGGCGGCTGCGAACTGGCGATGTGCTGCGACATGCGCATCGCCGCCGACGACGCCACGCTCGGTCAGCCGGAGATCCTTCTGGGCATCATCCCGGGCGCGGGCGGCACGCAGCGCCTGCCGCGTCTCGTCGGCCCGGCCCGCGCCAAGGAGATCATCTTCACCGGCAGGTTCGTCAGCGCCGACGAGGCGCTGCGCATCGGGCTGGTGGAGCAGGTCGTGCCGGCCGCTGAGGTCTACGACACCGCGTTGACGCTCGCCCGACGCATCGCTGCCGGGCCTGCGCTCGCCCTTCGTGCGGCCAAGGAGGCCGTCGACCGAGGGCTGGAGACCGACCTCGTCACGGGGCTGGGCATCGAGCGCGTGCACTTCGCGTCGCTGTTCGCCACCGACGATCAGAAGACCGGCATGGCCTCGTTCGTCGAGAACGGACCAGGCAAGGCCGTGTTCAGCGGCCGCTGACGCGCGCGTTCGCCGTGTGGCGATGACCGCAGCTCACCCCGTGCAGATGCTCGTCAACTGCGACACGGCATTCGGCCACACGGCCTGAAGTTTTGCCACCGTGCCCTCGGCGGAGTCGACTTTGGACTGGGCGGCGGCCATGGTGGTGATGGCAGCTGCTGTGGCCTTCGCCGCGGCCGCCTGCGCAGCGGCGAAAGTGGCCTGCGTGGAGTTGACGGTCGCCACGGCTGTCGCGACCTGCGCCACCGTGGCATCCCCAGCGTTGTACAGATTCACGATCCGCTGGTAGTTCCACTGGGCGCTCCTCATCGAGCGCTGGGCAGACACCAGGGCCGGGGGCATCGACGCCCGGCGCACCGCGGTGAGCGTCGCCGCAGCCGCACTGAGGTCAGCCTGCGCCGACTGCAGGGACTGGACGGCCACACTCAAGCCCCCCGTCGCATCGGAACAGGCCGTGGTGGCCGACGGCGCGGGGCTGGGCGTGGGCAGGGGCGTGGCTGCTTGAGTTCCCGGAGCCGCGATCACGCCGACGATCAGGGTGACGGCAGCGACGGCGGTGGCCACGGCGTAGGGACGGAGATGGGACACGGGTGCGCTCATCGCGACACCCTAGGTCGCCCCGGTACCGGACATGTCCCCCCGCGAGGCGGGACCCCTCGGCGTGCGGGTCGAGCGCGCTCTGACATTATGTGGACGTCCAAGTATTGCGTGGGCGAACTGGAGGCTCCATGAAGATCGCCGTGTGCGTCAAGCAGGTTCCCGACACCTGGGCGGAGAAGCAGCTCCGCGCCGCTGACTCGACCCTCGATCGGGACTCCGCCGACGGCGTGATGAACGAGCTCGACGAGTACGCCGTCGAAGAGGCCCTGCGCCTCATCGAGGCGCACAGCGGAGAGGTCACCATCGTCACGATGGGCCCGGAGCGCGCGGCCGAGACCGTGCGCAAGGCGCTGAGCATGGGTGCCGATGCCGGCGTGCACGTCGTCGACGCGGGTCTGCACGGCTCGGACGCCCTGGCCACGTCCTACGCGCTGGCCTCGGTGCTTGAGGGTCGCGGCTTCGATCTGGTGATCTTCGGTTCGGAGTCCACCGACGCCCGGATGAGCGTGGTGCCCGCGATGGTTGCCGAGCGCCTCGGCGTTGCCCAGCTGACGT
>CAYFLO010000252.1:0-2983 GCA_964343995.1 uncultured Bifidobacteriaceae bacterium | reverse complement strand
TAGAGGTCCCACTTCTCGACCACACCGGGCTTGGTGCGGTGGGCGCGCACGAGCGGAGAGGTGTCGACCGGGTAGTCCATGACGAAGGTCGGGCCGGTGAACGTCGGGATGACGTGGTGCTCGAACAGCTCCTCGACCAGCTTGCCCGTGGCCCAGGCCGGGTTGATGTCGATGCCATCGCGCGCACACAGCTGCTCCAGCCGGGCGCGCGGAGTTGACGGG
This sequence comes from uncultured Bifidobacteriaceae bacterium, assembly GCA_964343995.1. Taxonomy (GTDB): domain Bacteria; phylum Actinomycetota; class Actinomycetes; order S36-B12; family S36-B12; genus JBAWXR01. The sequence goes on along the minus strand of CAYFLO010000252.1, from coordinate 2,761 downwards.
GTGATCTCCTCGCCGATGGCGGCCGACAGCGATGCGTACAGGTCGATCTGTGGCCACACGCCCGACAGGTCGTGCACGGATCCGTCGGCATGCGTGACGGTGAGCGACCCGGTGGCCGCCAGCGCGGCCTCCTGGATGAGCTCGCGGGTGGTCGTGGCCATCTGCTGGTAGTCGGCGTAGGCCTGGTAGTACTCCAGCATCGTGAACTCTGGAGAGTGCGTGGAGTCCGAGCCCTCATTGCGGAAGTTGCGGTTGATCTCGAACACCCGCTCCAGGCCGCCGACGACCGCACGCTTGAGGAACAACTCGGGGGCGATGCGCAGGTACAGGTCGATGTCGAAGGCGTTGGAGTGCGTGATGAACGGCCGTGCTGCCGCACCGCCAGGCTGGGTCTGGAGCATCGGCGTCTCGATCTCCAGGAAGCCGCGTCGCTGCATGCTGTCGCGCAGGGAGCGCATGACCTCCACGCGCATGCGCGCCATGGCCTGGGCCTCGGGGCGCACGATGAGATCGACGTAGCGCTGGCGCACCCGCGTCTCCTCCGACAGCGCCTTGTGCGCCACCGGCAGCGGGCGCAGCGCCTTGGCCGCCATGTGCCACTCGTCGGCGAGCACCGAGAGCTCACCACGCTTGGAGGTGATGACCTCGCCATGGACGAAGACGTGATCACCGAGATCGACGAGGTCCTTCCATTCGGCCAGCGCCTGCTCGCCCACCTTGTCCAGCGAGAGCATCGCCTGGATCTCGGTGCCGTCTCCGGAACGCAAGGTCGCGAAGCACAGCTTGCCGGTGTTGCGGGCGAAGATGACGCGTCCGGCCACGCCGACGAACTCACCGGTGGACGTGTCAGCGTCGTGTCCCTCATGGCGGGCTCGCACGTCGGCGATCGTGTGGGTGACCGGCACGGCAACGATGTAGGGATCGCGACCGCCCTGGGCCAGCCGCTCGCGCTTGTCGCGACGGATCCGCAGCTGCTCGGGCAGGTCGTCGTCGGGGTCGACGACGGCAGCGGCGGCGTCCGGCTCGGTGGTCATGGTCGCCAAGGCTAGGGGGTCGTGCGAGGGCCCCCACCGAGGGTGCGGCCCGCTACTCGCGGTTGCGCTCGTAGACCAGCCGCAGCCCGACCAGGGTGAGGTCGGGCACGTGGTGGGTGATGGTGCGCGACTCCGGCACGACGATCGGGGCCAGGCCGCCGGTGGCGATGACTGCGGTGACCGGACCCAGTTCGTCGATGATCCGATCGACCAGCCCGTCGACCTGGCCGGCGAAGCCGTACAGCGCACCGGCCTGCAGCGCCTCGACCGTGTTCTTGCCGATGACCGAGCGCGGCCGCACGATCTCCACCTTGCGCAACTGGGCGGCCCGCTGCGCAAGCGCGTCCAGCGAGATCTCGATGCCCGGGGCCAGGGCGCCGCCGAGGAACTCCCCCTTGGCCGAGACGACGTCGAGATTGGTCGACGTGCCGAAGTCGACGACGATCGACGGACCGCCGAACAGGGAGTGGGCGGCCAGGGTGTTGACGATGCGGTCGGTGCCCACCTCCTTGGGGTTGTCGGTGAGGATCGGCACCCCGGTCTTCACGCCCGGCTCGACGATCACCCGCGGCACGTCCGACCAGTAGCGCTCAAGCATGAGGCGCATTTCGCGCAGGACGCTGGGCACGGTGCTGCACAGCGCGATGCCGCTCACTGCGGGCGCCCCCTGAAGCAGGCCGCGGATCGACAGCATCATCTCGTCGGCGGTGGCGCGTGCATCGGTGGTGATGCGCCAGGAGCCGGCGAGCGTCTCGCCGTCGTACAGGCCCAGCACCGTGTTGGTGTTTCCCACGTCGATGACGAGCAGCATCACGCCTCCTGGCGAAGGTCGGCGCCGATGTCGAGCACGGGCGCGGAGTGGGTGAGGGCACCGACGGCGAGGAAGTCCACACCGGTGGCGGCGTAGGCGGCGGCGGAGTCCAGCGACAGGCCGCCGGAGGACTCCAGGCGCGAGCGTCCGGCGGTGCGCGCGACCGCCTCGCGAGTCTCGTCGACGGTGAAGTTGTCCAGCAGCACGAGGTCGGCGCCCGCGTCGAGCACCTCGTCGAGCTGCGGCAGGGAATCGACTTCGACCTCGACGGGCACGCCGGGGAATCGCTCGCGCACCGCATGGAAGGCCGCGGCCACTCCCCCCGCGGCGACGACGTGGTTGTCCTTGACCAGGGCCGCATCCGACAGCGACATGCGGTGGTTGGTGCCCCCGCCGCAGCGCACGGCGTACTTCTCCAGTCGGCGCAGGCCCGGGGTGGTCTTGCGGGTGTCGCGGATGCGTGCCGACGTGCCCGCCACGGCGTCGACCCAGGTACGGGTGAGCGTGGCGATACCCGACAGGTGCCCCAGCAGGTTCAGGGCCGGTCGCTCGGCGCGCAGCAGGTCGTGCGTGGAGCCCGTGACCGACAGCAGCACATCGCCGGGCTGCACGCGGTCGCCATCGCGCGCGACCATGCGGATGTCGAGCGGACCGCCCACGACGCAGAACACCGCGGCCGCCACGGGCACACCCGCCGCCACACCCGCGCGCCGGGCGACGAGGTCGAGGGTCGAGCGCTGCTGGGGAGGCACCGTGGCGACCGTGGTGACGTCGACGCCGCCGTCGAGATCCTCGGCCAGCGCGGCGATGGCGAGCTCGGCGATGGCGTCGGGATCGAGGTCGGCCGCGCGCAGCGCGTCGGCGACCGCCGGCTGCAGCACGTTCATGGCCGCTCCCTCGTGGGCTCGGAGCGGGT
>CAYFLO010000251.1:805-2985 GCA_964343995.1 uncultured Bifidobacteriaceae bacterium | reverse complement strand
TCCAGTCACCGAAGACGATGCCGAGGGCATCGAGGTTGCTGAGGTTCGGGGTCATCCCCAGTGGCCCGAAGGCCTGCTGGCCGGGGACACCCGTGAAGAGCTGGGCAAAGACCTTGCCCTTGTAGGTCTGCTTCGCCGTCGCCGCCCACTGCGGGTAGTTCGCCTGCGTGAGATCCACACCGAGCCATTTCTCCGACTCGCCGAGCGGCGCGAAGTACTCGACCTTGTACTGCTCCATCAGCTTGGCCAGGTCAGGCATGAGTCCCGAGATCCCCTGAGCAACCTTGGCCCGAATGGCGTCCGGAACGGGGCCGGGCTCGGTGCCCTGGGGATTGTCGACAGCCTGGACTTCGTCCTCGACGAGGACGACGAGTCCAGCCTTCTTCAGGTCACCGAGGCTCTGCCCGAGCCGGCACAGCCACGCGGCCTTGCCGCCCTCACGGCTGAAGTCGAGGTCACCCGCGGAGTTGTAGGGGATGAGGATGGACGTGTTGATCGCATTGAAGCCCTTGGCCTTGATGGCCGCAGCGGATCCGTACGAGTGGCTCTTCGGAGAGAGCAGGAATGCGGGTGCACGGGTGCCAAATGGAACGCTCGTGGACCTGGTGAGCCCCTTCGGCAGCTTGCACGAGGCGGCCGATGCGGAGCCGGACGAACCGCCGCCGGACGGCACTGTCCAGACGAGCTTGCCCTTGACCTTCTTGCAGGTGAGAGTGCCCCGCCCGGCGACGGTGTAGGTGTCGCCGGCCTTCTTGCACGAGGCACCCGGTTGCGGACTCGCAGAGACCTGACTCGCCGATGCGGGGCCGGCGAGCACAAGTGGGCACAGCAGCAGTGCACCCACGAGACCCGTAGCCAGCCGCCGCGAGGAGATCCGGGACAGGGGTGGGGAGAGGTGACGCATGGGGACTCCTCAGGGGCGCACGCTGACTGCGGACGTTGTCAAGCGTAGGCGGTGAACTTCGCATTTACTGGAATTCGCGCAAATTGCGCCGGCAGGTCAGGTCCCGTCATCACCAGTCTGCGGGCGATGTTTCTGTCTGACGCGCTCAATGGGTCATCATCCGGTCGTCGTGGACTGGGGACCGATGCGGTCCATGACCGTCACGACACGACAAGGAGCTTCTCAACCATCGGGCTGCGCTAGCCTGCAGCGTGCCCACGGAACGGCATGTGCTGCCGCCTCGCACGCTGGCTCCTCGTCTTCTCATCGCCGGTCTGGTCCTCTTCGGCCTCGGACTCGGTCTTGCCGCCTTCATCGCGTCTGACCTTGCCACGGCGAATGCCCGTGATCTCCCGGTGAACACCTGGTTCTGGGAGACCGGGCAGCAGCACCCGTGGCTGCTCTCACTGGCTCAGAGCCTGTCCTGGGTCGCTGACGGGCCACGGAACATCATCATCGTGAGCCTCGCCTCACTCGCCGAGAGGCTCGCCGATGGCAGCATCGTCGTCGATGGTGTCGGCGATGCCGCACCGGTGGGTTCAGCGGTGGGAACGGCAACCGTCGACGGATCGCACAGCGGAAGCGCGAGCGGATCGACCGTCGTAAGCGCTGGCACGTCGCCCCCGACATCGACCGCGGACGCGGGCGAGACGCCGAGGAGCACGCCGGAAGACGTTAGGGCGATGACCGCTCCGGTCAGGAGTCGCACCCACGTCACGGTGAATCGGTGTCCGCGAGACCGATCACCCATGAGGCGACGACCCCCAGCGCGCGCAGGGCACGTCGAGTCATGCCAGGCGCGCCGTCAGCCGTGTAGGGCCTGGCGTGCGGCGGCGTACTGCTCGCGCACGGACGGCACCGGCGCCGGCTCATGCACGACGCCCGCACCGCCGATGGCCCATGCCGGCGGCGTCGAGGAATCCGACAGCACCCACGCGGCCTGCCGTGCGGCGCCATCGGCCACGTACTCCCCCGCCGGCGGCACGACCACCGGCACGTCGACCATCGTCGCCGCGATCGGGGCCACCGCGGCGCTCGCCGCGGCACCGCCGATGAGCAGCACGCGCCGCGGCGTCACGCCCACGGCGACGAGCGCGTCGACGGCATCGGCCAGGCCACCGAGCATCCCCTCCACGCATGCGCGCGCGAGGTTCTGCGGTCGCAGGTTGTCGCGGGTGATGCCGTGCAGTGAGCCGCGCGCATGCGTGGAGGGGATGCTCGGTGGCCTGGCCGATGC
>CAYFLO010000251.1:146-795 GCA_964343995.1 uncultured Bifidobacteriaceae bacterium | reverse complement strand
GCATCACCCGCGACAACCTGCGACCGCAGAACCTCGCGCGCGCATCGGGCAGGTTGGGCGTGCGCTCGCCGTCGAGGTAGGGCAGGAGCACCAGGCCCTCGCTGCCTGCTGGCGCCGAGAGCGCGAGCCGCGCGAAGCGATCGAGGTCGACACCGAGCAGCTGCGCGCCGGCGGTAAGCACGCGCGCGGCGTTGAGCGTGCACACCAGCGGCAGGAAGTGCCCGGTGGCGTCGGCGAATCCGGCCACCTGGCCAGTGGGGTCATGCGCGGGCACGTCGCTCACCGCGAAGGCGGTGCCGGACGTGCCCAGCGACACGACGACATCGCCGGACTGCAGGCCCAGCCCGAGCGCGGCGCCCATGTTGTCGCCGGTGCCCGGCCCCAGCAGGATGCCGGCCGCCGTGCGGCCGATCGGCTCGTGCGGGGCGCGCACCACCGGCACCTGCGGCACGTGGCCCAGGGCCATCTGCAGCAGGTCGTCGCGGTACGCACCGGTGTCGGGCGACCAGTAGCCGGTGCCGCTCACCTCGCCTCGGTCGGTCGAGGCGATCTCCGGGCGCCCGGCCAGGTGCCAGGTGAGGTAGTCGTGCGGAAGCATCATGCGGGCGGTGCGCTGCGCGTTCTGCGGCTCCACCCGCGCCATCCAGCG
>CAYFLO010000251.1:0-136 GCA_964343995.1 uncultured Bifidobacteriaceae bacterium | reverse complement strand
CCAGGGCCATCTGCAGCAGGTCGTCGCGGTAGGCACCGGTGTCGGGCGACCAGTAGCCGGTGCCGCTCACCTCGCCGCGGTCGGTCGAGGCGATCTCGGGGCGCCCGGCGAGGTGCCAGGTGAGGTAGTCGTGCGG
>CAYFLO010000250.1:0-3038 GCA_964343995.1 uncultured Bifidobacteriaceae bacterium | reverse complement strand
CCGACGTGACGGCACCCGAAGCGACAACACCGTTCCGTCGACGGCCAGAGGGGGCAGCGCCGCGTGGAGTCGGATGCCATCGGGCAGGCAGGCATCGACAAAGGGAGAGGCGTCATCAAGGCGCCGTCCGGTGCTCGTCGCCAGCCGCTGGGCGAGGCGACGCACGTCGTCATCGGATCCCAGGTCAAGGTCGGTGCGTTCCAGTCCTTGGCCGCGATCGACATAGACCTCGCGCGGACCATTGACGAGCACATCGGTGACACCGGGCTCGCGCAGCAGGAGTTCCAGTGGCCCCGCACCCACGAGGTCGTCACGAAGGGCGCGCACCAACTCCAGCGCGGCCGCGTCTCCCACGACGATCCCCTCGCGCCGAAGCGCCTGCGCGACGCCGGCGAGGGTGGCCGGGGCACCATCGGCGACCAACCGGGTCCGCACCCTCTCAAGCAGCATCATGCGGCGCTCGTGGTGCGCGCATGCGCACGCGTGCGGTCCTGAAGGTCGGCCAGGAGGGTGCGGCACGATCGGGCGTAGGCGTCGCGCAACGAGGGCGGCTCACCGTTGTCCGCACGCGCGGCCACTGAGCGCAGGTGCGGCAGAACCGCCGTGGCCGGGCGCCTCAACGCCTCCTCCACGACCCCCAGACTCACACCACCGGGCTGCTCGCGTACGACGATGCGCGCGTGCGCGGGCATAGCAGCGAGCATCGCCCGCGCCGCCAGCACAGCTCGGGTGCGCGCCGGCACGAGCAGCACCTCGACGTCGACCCGAGGTCGCACGACGTCGGTGAGCACATCGCGGCAAGGCACATCGACGACCGTGAGGTCAAAGCCGCGCTCGGCTGCATCCAACACGCTGTCGACGACATCAGGATCCAGCGGTCCCTGCTCGTCGCGTGCCGCTGACAGAAGCGACACTCCGCGGACGATCGGAAGAGCGGAGGCCAGTGACGCGGCACTCACGCGTCCGTGCGCCTGGGCGAGGTCAGGCCACCGTGCCCCGACCGTGCTCTCTGCGCCGAGGACGAGGTCGAGCCCGGCGCCGGATGCATCGGCGTCGACCAGAAGAGTGCGCGCCTGCCCCGCCGCCACCAGAGCGAGAGTCGTGGCGAGGGTGGAGGTGCCGGCACCCCCGACCGCCCCGCGCACGAGCACGAGGCGCCCCTCACGCGAGGGCCCCTCACCGCCGTCGGCGAACCGAGCCACCAGCCAGCGCTCGGCATCGGGTAGTTCGGCAATGTGCTCCGCACCGATGGCCACCGCAAGCCGCCATGCGGGCACATCATCGGCACGCTGCACCAGCACCAGTCCGTCGCGCCGCGGCAGCCGGCCCTCCACTGCCGATGCGAGCGCGACGTCGAGCACGATCAGTGGCGCGGTACGCCAGTGAGCACGGGCAGCATCGACATCAGGGGCGACGTGCACATCGACACCGGCAGCAGCGGCCAGGCGCAGCAGGTCGTCCAGCAGGGCGGTGTCGTGACTGATCACCAGGGGTCGGCTCATCGGGTCTCCCGTCGGTCCGACGGAAATCTCCCCCACCACCGGCCGCACGCACACCCACGCCGTCGTCACCTGTGGGCGAACGACCGCGCGCCCGGTTCTTGTGGACAACGCTCCAGCGGTACCGTCGAGTCATGGCCCGCCCCGCGGCGTTCTTCGACCTGGACAAGACGATCCTGGCCCGGTCCAGTTCGTTCGTCTTCGCCAAGCCGTTCTATCGCGAGGGCCTCATCGGACGCTCCGACGTCGTGCGCAGTGCCTATGCGCAGTTCCTCTACCTGGCCGGCGGCGCCGACCACCAGCAGATGGAGACGATGCGGGAGTACATGTCGCAGCTGGTGACTGGCTGGGAGGTCGAGAAGGTCCAGGCGATCGTGGCGGAGACCCTCGACCGCATCGTCGATCCGATCGTCTTCGAGGAAGCCGTGCAGCTCATGGCCGAGCACCGGGCGATGGGCCACGACATCATCATCATCAGTTCGTCAGGCACCGATCTGGTGGAGCCCATCGGCCAGCGCTTGGGCGCCGACGTCACCATCGGCACCCGGGTGGCGATCGTCGACGGTCGCTACACCGGCGAGATCGAGTTCTATGCCTACGCGGAGAACAAGGCCGTCGCGATGCGGGAGCTGGCAGCGGAGCGCGACTACGACCTCGCCCGCTCCTACGCGTACAGCGATTCGTTCACCGACCTGCCGATGCTGCTGGAGGTCGGTTTTCCGACCGTCGTCAATCCCGACTCCGAGCTGCGCAAGGTCGCGCAGGAGCGCAACTGGCCGATCCGCGACTTCCGCACTCCGATCGCACTGCGCCGCACGCGCGTCAAGCGCAGTGCCATCGCGGCGGGCACCGGCGTAGCCCTGGGCGCCCTCGCTGTGGGGATCACCTGGCTGGCCCGACGACGCATCGCCCGCAGCGCCTAGGCGACCCAGTCCTTATAGCGCTGACGCGCCGCTTCACCGGTGGTGCCCACAAGCCCACCGATGGCCGACCAGGACAGTCCTGCCTCGCGAGCAGCCTGGACTGCTTCGACCAGGTGCCGCTCCGCGTCGGACCGCTCCTGGATGGCGCGGCACAGCATGGCCACCACCGGTGACGTGGCCTCGTCGGCATCCCTTGGGTCGTAGTCCTCGAACCTGCGGGCTAGGTCATCAGCGTGCTGAAGGATCTCGTCGACTGATCGCGGCATCGTCATCACCTCAGGAATTTCGCTCGAGCGGGCATGGCGTGGACGATGACGGGGGCAGCGTCACTGTCCACACATCCGACCTCCAGGGCTTTGCCCGACCTGCTTGCGCCAACCATCATCGTGAATCCATCTCCGAGATCCCACATGCGAATCGGGTTGCGGAAGGCATGCAGGACGTCGTCTCGTGTAATGCCGTGTTTGAGTGCTGAAGGCGCCACGACGGGATCTTCCCACATTGAAGCAAGTTAACTTGTCACATCTCGCCGAGCCAAGCAGTCGTCCACACCCCCTATCTGAGGGCGACGGCTGCTACTCCGGCACGACGACGGCCTGGGAGCCGGCGGCCACCG
>CAYFLO010000249.1:0-3062 GCA_964343995.1 uncultured Bifidobacteriaceae bacterium | reverse complement strand
GACAAGAACGTGGTCATCCCCGATGGTGCCCAGATCGGTGTCGACCTCGACCGCGACCGCGGCCTGTACACCGTGAGCCCCGGTGGGGTCGTGTGCCTGGGCAAGGGCGTGACGGCCGCACTGTGAAGCCGCGTCGACGTCGCTGGGGGGCCGCCCTCCTGGCCGGGTTCCTTGCTGTCGCGTCCGCCGTGGCGCTGCTGTCCGCGCCGGGCGCCTCCGCTGCTGTGGTCGACCGGTCACCGGCGATCGTCGGCGGCGGCCCCTTGGCCATCACGGCCTCGCCGTGGGACGTGGCGCTGGTGCAGCGCGGCACTCTGTGCAGCGGCTCGCTCATCTCAGTCGGCTGGATCATCACCGCGGCGCACTGTGTTGACGGTCTGAATCCGTCAGAGATCGCTGCGTTCGCCGGCGTCTCGACGCTGTCGCAGCGCACGGCGGCCAATCAGGTCGGCATCGGCAGCATCGTCCTGCATCCGCAGTGGGATCCCGCGTCGTATGCCAACGATGTCGCCCTGCTCCAGCTCACCGCCCCGGTGACGCCCTCGGCCTCGGTGCAGCCGATCGCCCTGCCCGACCTGGCCGACCCCCTCGCCTGGCCGGCGAAGGGCACGCTCGCCGCCATCTCCGGCTGGGGCGATACCAACGGCACCGGCAAGGCGGCCGACCAACTGCAGGGAGCGACGATCCAGGTGCTCGCCGGCCCGGGCGACACCCAGTGCGGCAAGTACGGCTCGAGTTTCTCCCCGATGCGCAGCATCTGCGCAGGGATGCCCGCCGGCGGTGTCGACACCTGTCAGGGCGACAGCGGCAGCGGCCTTTCGATCCCGCTGGCAGGCACGGTCACCCTCGCCGGTGTCACCAGTGCCGGTGAGGGCTGCGCCCAGGCGGAGTACCCCGGCATCTACACCCGACTCACGACCTACCTGCCGTGGATCCGCCAGTACGTCCCCGCGCCGGTGCAGCCCGCGCCCGCTGCGCTCGCGGTCCAGCCGATCTCGCAGGCGCGGGCGGTGGTGACCTGGACTCCGCTGGCCGCACCTCCGGCTGGGGGCTACACGGTCACGCTCGCCCCGGGTGGTGCCACGTGCACGTCGGCCACCGGCCCGGCGTGCGTCGTCACCGGACTGGAGCCGGGGCGCTCCTACATGGCCACGCTCACGACCGGTGGCGCGATCCTCAGCACGTCGGCATCGTTCACCGCGGTGTCGGGCGCGGCCAGAGTCGGCACGCGCATCCCGGCACGCCAGGTGGCGACGTGGGCGGGCCTGACCGGCGGGGGGACCGTGCGCCTGTCCGTGCCGCGCGCGTCGTCCGGCACCTGTGCGGTCGTGTCAGGTCGACTGGTGGTGAAGGCACCTGGCACGTGCGTGGTGAAGGTGACGGTCGGGCGCCGCTCGGCGCGGGCCTACGTCGCCGTCACGGCCTGACACCGCTGCCGCGCCTCACTCCAGCCCCGAGGGTGTCGACACATCGAGCGGTCCGCCGAACGACGTGATGTCGACGGTGATGACCGTGTCACCGTCGTGACGGACGACCCGCCGGATTCGTCCGTTGGCATCGACCGTCACCTCCACGTTGCGCTGCGCCTCGGGCAGTTGGGCCTGCTCCGCAATCCCGTCGAGCACGCCGAGAAGCGTGTCCGTGCGCGCCGTCGCGGTGTCCAGGACCATCCAGGTTCCGTCGGTGCCGCGACGGAAGGTTCCGCGGTTGTTGACCAGATCATGTGATGGGCCGGCACTGGTCGACCAGTCGACGACGCCGTAGCCGGTGACGAGGTCGACCGTGGCCCGGCCGGTCGTGGCATCGACGTCGGATCCGGTCACCGTGATCGCCACCTGGGCAACTCCCTCGGCGCGGGTGTGCTCCAGTGCGGTGAGCAGGGCGTTCACCTGCGGCGACGGAGCCGGTGCGGACGCCGTCACGGACGCGGGCGCGCTCACGCCCGCGCCACAGGCGGTGAGCAGGATGCCGGTGAGAAGTCCCACGACGAGGAGGGCTGCGCGCGCGCCCCTGGTGTCAGTCACTGTCGAGGGAGTGTCGCTCGATGTCGACGGCTCGCATCACGCCGTCCGCGTCGACGGCGCGGTGGATAACGATGAACGCCGCTGGAGTGAGCCGTGGATCCAGGATGCGCGCGAACGCCTTGTTTCCCGGGTCGATGCCCAGGCTCTCGGTGACGGCGGTGATCACCGCGGGCAGAGTGGGGCGGTGCGTGCACAGCACCAGGGGTCGGCGGTCGACGGCCAGGGCAGCGGCGCGGTCTGCGGTGCCCAGGGACGACGCATCATCACCGGGCTCGCGCAGCGCAGGCTCACGCACGACCGCTGTGCCCACAACTGTTGCAAGTGGTGCCACGGTGCTCAGGCAGCGGACGGCCGGGGAGGAGTGCACGGACGCGATGCCGAAGGCGTCGAGCATCGACGCCAGGCGACGAGCCTGCGAGCGACCGAATCCGGTGATCGGCCGATCGGTGTCGTCCGCACCGTCGAAGGCGGCGCGCTTAACGGCCTGGGCGTGCCGAAGGATCACCAGCGGCGTGGTGTCGGGGAGTTCGGCGGCGGCCCGCACGAGGGTGACATCGGACGGGTAGGTGAGGCGACGCTTGGCCTCGTCCACCGGGATCCACTCGCGCTCGTCGGTTTCGTCGCCGCGGAAGAACCCCTCGTCGCGTCGATCGGTTGCGCGCCAGTACGACACGACCTTGGGCTGTCCCATTGCGCGGTAGGACTGCTGGGGCAGCGGGCAGCCCAGCGTGGGAACGACTCCGGACTCCTCGTCGCACTCGCGCACCGCCGCCTCGAGGTCACTCTCACCGGGGTCGACCTTGCCCTTGGGCAGGCTCCAGTCGTCGCGCAGGGCGCGGTGGACGATGAGCACCTCGCGCACGCCGGCGCGCTCGCGAATGGTCACGACCCCGGCGGCACGGATGACATCGTCACGGGCCACGGCTACGCCACCCCCGCCCGGCGTGCGGCGCGACGCACGTGCGGCCACAACTCACGGAACCGCACGCGATCGAGAAGCTCCTCATCGCCCTCGACCTCGTAGAGCAGGCCCAGGGC
>CAYFLO010000248.1:1025-3077 GCA_964343995.1 uncultured Bifidobacteriaceae bacterium | reverse complement strand
GTGGGCGCCTTCGGCATCTCGGGTGCCGACCCGTTCACCACACTCGTGCCGGCCCTGCTGGGCGTCGGCACGCTCGGGATCATCGCCCTGCAGGCGGGCGCGTCGCTGTCGGTCATCGCCTTCTTCTCGCGTCGGCGTCAGCGGCACTGGTGGCGCGAGACGGTGGCTCCGGCCATCGGCTTCATCGGTCTGACGACGGCCTTCGTGCTCGCGTTCATCAACTACCCCACGCTCACGGGTTCCTCCAGCGCAGCGGTCAACTCGGTGCCGCTGGCGTTGTTCGTGGTGGCCGTCGCCGGCGTCGTTGTCGCCCTCGTGCTGCGCCGCCGCAAGCCCACCACCTACGCGGCCATCGCCCGCGCGCAGGTGCGCAGCCGCCGCCGGCGCGACGATGCGCCAACCGTCACGTACTCCCGCCGCTACTGCCTCGTGGGCGCCGGCCCGGCGGGCCTCATCATGGCGCGCGCATTGATTGCCGAGGGCGTGCCCTTCGACTGGTTCGAGAAGCAGAGCGACGTCGGCGGCATCTGGACCATGGACACCCCCGAGTCGCCGATGTACTCAAGCGCCCACTTCATCAGCTCCAAGTACACCTCCGGCTTCGTCGGCTACCCGATGCCCGCGGACTACCCCGACTACCCGTCGTGGGATCAGATCCGCGACTACATCCGGGCGTTCGCGCGCGACTTCGGCCTGTACGACCACGTCACCCTGGGCGTCGCGGTCACCTCCGCGGTGCCGCTGCCGGGCGATCGCTGGTCGGTCACGCTGTCGACGGGCGAGGTGCGCGAGTACGACGGACTCATCGGCTGCCCCGGGGTCACCTGGCACCCGAGCATCCCCGCGCTGACGGGCGCAGACACCTTCACCGGCGAGATCCGGCACTCGGTCACCTATCGCGAGCCCTCGGAGTTCGCTGGACGGCGCGTGCTGGTGGTGGGTGCGGGCAACTCCGGCGTCGACATCGCGTGCGATGCCGCGCGCACCGCGTCGCAGGCGTACCTGTCGGTGCGGCGTGGCTACCGGTTCGTGCCCAAGCACATCTTCGGGCTGCCCACCGACGCTGTTCTCTACGGCGTCATCCCGCCGCCAAAGGGGGTGTCGCTGTCGGGTGACGCTACGTCGATGATCGACGCCTTCGTGGGCGACGTCACGCGCCTGGGCCTGCCGGCACCGGACCACGCACTGCTGGAGAGCCACCCGATCATGAACACGCAGGTCATCCACTACCTGCAGCACGGCGACCTCATCGCCAAGCCCGACGTCGACCACCTGGACGGCGACCGCGTGGTGTTCGCCGACGGCAGCTCCGAGCAGATCGACCTCGTGCTGCTGGCCACCGGCTACCAGTACCTGCTGCCGTTCCTCGACGACAGCCTGCTCACCTGGAACCGCGGGCGCCCCACGCTGTACCTCAACCTGTTCTCCCGCGACCTCGACAGTCTCTATGTCGTGGGGTTCAGCGAGTTCGCCGGCGCCGCCTACACGCGCTTCGACGAGATGGCGCAGATGATCGTCATCGACATCCGGGCCCGCGAGACCGGGCAGTTCCATGACGAGCTGCGCGCGCTCAAGACGTCCGACTTCCCCGACCTCAGCGGCGGCATGACCTACGTCGACTCCGATCGGCACGCCACCTACGTGCAGGTCGACACCTACGTCGACTACCTCGCCACGCTGCGCGACCGCTTCGAGTGGGCCGACCTCGACGTGGACGCCTACCGCGCGATGATGCGCCCGCTCGCGGCCGCGTCCGCAACGTCCACCCCTTCGCAGGAGCGCCCATGAGCTACGACCCGCGCGGCAAGGTCATCCTCATCACCGGGGGCGCCGGGGGCATCGGCTCGGCGCTCGCCCAGTCGCTGGCGGCCGATGGCGCCACTGTCGTCGTCGCCGACCTCAACGCGCCGGGCGCCGATGCCGTCGCGGCAGCACTCCCGGGGCAGGGACACTCCGGCTTCGGGATCGACGTGACCGACCGCGCCCAGGTCGAGGCGCTCGTGGCGTTCATCGACGAGCGCTACGGACGGCTCGACGTGCTGGTCAACAACG
>CAYFLO010000248.1:0-1015 GCA_964343995.1 uncultured Bifidobacteriaceae bacterium | reverse complement strand
GCGGCACGATCACCAGCCGGCGCTTCTCCTTCAGCATGACGTCGGCGGCGCGTTTCGACGAGCGCAGCGTGGAGAGCATCGAGCACGAGCTGAGCGTCAACCTGCTCGCGCCGCTGGTGCTGTCGCGCCTGGCGATCCCGCTGCTGCGCAAGAGCAGCGATCCGCGCATCTGCACCACGGTGTCACTCGGCGGCATCTTCCCGCTGGGGGAGACGCCGATCTACACGGCGTCGAAGTTCGGGCTGCGCGGCGCGATGCTGGCGATCGGCATGGACCTCGGCCCCAAGGGCATCACCGTGGGCTCGGTGCTGCCGTCGGCGACCGACACCCCGATGCTGCGCCAGGAGGCGCTTGACGGGGGCAACTCGCTGCAGTTCCTCGACCCGCCGCAGACACCCGCCGACGTGGTGAAGGCCTTCCGCAAGCTGCTCGACAAGCCTCGCTACGAGGTCTACCCCAAGCCGTCGGAGTCGTGGCTGGTGCGCGTGGTGATGCTCGTGCCGAGCCTGATCCCCCGGGCGCTGCCGCTGTTCCGCGGCCGCGGTGAGCGGGGCATGGAGAAGTACCTGAAGGACCTCGAGGAGCGTGGGCTCATCACCCGCCCATGACGACGGGCGATGAGCACCACGTCGATCCGATCAGCTTGCGAGCAGGAGCTCCCGCGAGACCTTGCGGGCATAGCCGCACTCGGCACAGATGGCGACGTACCCGTACGACTGACCGCGCACGACCTCGACGTCGTCGGTGTGGCAGCAGGGGCACACACGGACCTGGTCACTCATGGCATTCCCCTCTCGACATGCTGATCACCGGCTGCGGGGGCAGCCAGTGCGGGGAAGCCTCACCAGAGTGACGCGTCAAGGTGACGAGGAGTTCCCACCCGTCTTGCCGAAAAGCGAACTCCTCGTGAAGTCCCGCAGCAGCGTCTCCCTCGATGGTGGGAGGGCCGCCTGGCTGCGCAGGTCACCGTGGCAACTCGCTGACTAGGCTGACGCGATCATGACGACGCCCGACC
>CAYFLO010000247.1:0-3078 GCA_964343995.1 uncultured Bifidobacteriaceae bacterium | reverse complement strand
AGCGCGGCAAGGGGCGCCAGGCGATCGAAGAGGGTTGGGTGCTGCCCGACGGACGCATGCCGGTCAACCGCTCCGGCGGCCTGAAGTCCAAGGGCCACCCCGTCGGTGCGACCGGCGTGAGCCAGCACGTGATGGCGGCGATGCAGCTCACCGGCGGCGCCGGTGCCATGCAGCTGCCCGCCGTCGATCGCGTCGCCGTGCACAACATGGGTGGCCTCGCGGTGGCGAACTACGTCAGCGTGCTCGAGCGCGCCTAGAGCAATCCGCACACGGGTGACGAGGGTGCGCGCCCGGCACGCCATGATCACGCCATGACTCGCAGGCCTGTCACGTCCGCCCACGGCGTTGCCGTCGGTCCCTACTCCCACGGGGTCGATACCGGCAGCCTCGTGTTCCTGTCCGGACAGACCCCCCTGGACCCGCAGACGGGCGCCCTGGTCACCGGCAGCATCGCCGACCAGACGTGCCAGTGCCTTACGAACCTCGGCGCCGTCCTCGCGGCCGCGGGTCTGACCTTCGATGACGTGGTGAAGTGCTCGGTGTTCCTCACCGACATGGGTGACTTCGCGGAGATGAACGTCGCCTACGCCGCGTACTTCACCGAGCCGTATCCGGCCCGCACGACCATTGCCGTGGCGGGACTTCCGCTGGGAGCGCGTGTGGAGATCGAACTCGTCGCCCAGCGCCCACAGGCGTGAACGGCGTGAATGCCGTCTACTGATCCTGCGCCACGTGCGCGTACTCGTCGCGCAGCTGGCGCTTGAGGATCTTTCCGCTGGGGTTCTTGGGCAGCGCATCGGTGATGACGACGACCTTGGGCGTCTTGAACCCGGCGAGCACCGATCGCGCGTGCCCGATGACGAGGTCAGGAGTGAGCTCGGCCCCCGCCTTGGGCACGACGACAGCCGTGACCGCCTCCACCCACACCGGATGCGGCACTCCGAACACGGCGACCTCGGCGACACCGTCGAGCAGGTAGATCGCCTCCTCGACCTCGCGGCTGGCCACGTTCTCCCCGCCGGTCTTGATCATGTCCTTCTTGCGATCGACGACGTAGAGGCGACCGTCGTCATCCATGTAGCCCAGGTCGCCGGAGTGGAACCAGCCGTTGCGGAACGACTTGGCAGTCTTCTCCTCGATCTGCTTCCCTAGCGCGGACGGTTCGTGCGCCGACGCGTCAGGACCGGAACAGCGCGCTGTAGGCGTTGATCGCAGGCTGCCCACCCAGGTGGGCGTACAGCACGTTCGAGTCCGGGCCGATCTCGCCGCTGGTGACGAGATCGATCAGGCCGGCCATCGACTTGCCCTCGTACACCGGGTCGAGGATCACGCCCTCCAGGCTGCCGGTGAGTCGGATCGCGTCGAGCGTGGACTGCACCGGGATGCCGTAGAGGTCACCGGCCCAGCCCTCGAGCACGGTGATCTCGTCGTCGCGCAGGTCGCGGCCGAGCTCGATGAGCGCCGCGGTGTGCCGCGCGATGCGGGCGACCTGGTCGCGCGTCTGCTCCAGCGTGGCCGAGGCGTCGATGCCCAGGACGCGACGCGGACGGTCCTGGCCGGCGAAGCCGGCGATCATGCCCGCGTGCGTGCTGCCGGTGACCGTGCACACGATGATCGTGTCGAAGAAGATGCCGAGCTCACGCTCCTGCTGCTCCACCTCGTACGCCCAGTTGGCGAAGCCCAGTCCGCCGAGGCGATGCTCGGACGCACCCGCGGGGATGCCGTACGGCTTGCCGCCGCGCGCCTCGACGTCGGCAAGGGCCTGCTGCCAGCTGTCGCGGATGCCGATGTCGAAGCCGGACGGGTCGAGCCGCACTTCGGCACCCATAATGCGCGACAGCATGATGTTGCCGACGCGGTCGTTGACGGAGTCCGGCCAGTCGACCCACGCCTCCTGCACGAGCACGGCCTTCATGCCGATCTTGGCGGCCACCGCCGCGACCTGGCGGGTGTGGTTGCTCTGCACGCCACCGATCGACACCAGGGTGTCGGCTCCGCTGGCGATCGCGTCGGGAACGATGTACTCCAGCTTGCGCACCTTGTTGCCGCCGAAGGCCAGGCCGCTGTTGCAGTCCTCGCGCTTCATCCACAGCTGAGCGCCGCCGAGGTGCTCGGTGAGGCGCGGCAGCGGGTGGATCGGACTGGGCCCGAAGGTGAGCGGGTAGCGCGGGAAGTCACTCAGGGCCATGGGGCTGCCTTCACTGGTGGGGGACGCGGGTCTGCGGCCCCAGTGTGTCAGGAGGGCAGGTCGCGCACGTCGACGATGCGGACGATGCCGGCGGCGCGGGCCGACGCGATGCCGACCTCGCTGTCCTCGTAGACGACGACGTCATCCACGCTGGCACCCAGCTGCTCCATCGCCAGCAGGTATAGGTCCGGCGCCGGCTTGCTGTTGACCACGTCCTCAGCGCACACGATGGGGTCGAACAGATCGGTGACTCCGGCGGCGTCGAGAGAGGAGATCACGGACGCACGAAATCCCCCGGAGCACACCGCCATCGGCAGCGTGCCGTGATGGCGACGGGCCACGTCGATCACGTGGTGCATTGGCTCCACCAGGTGCATGCGCTGCGCGAAGAGGGCCATGCTGCGCTGGCGCAACTCGTCGATGAGGCGGTCGGACGCGCTCGGGATGGCCGCACGCACGAACGGCTCCAGGGCCACGTTGCCGGTCTGCACCCACCACTGGTCGGTGAGCACGAACCCGTGCTCGGCGAAGAGCTCGGTCCACACGGCCTTGTACACGGGCATGGTGTCGACCAGGGTGCCGTCGCAGTCGAAGATGAGGGCGCGCACACCTTCGGGGAGTTGGGATTCGGCGGCCGACAGCATGGCGGCGAGGATTCCACACCGGGCTTGTGGCATCCGACGAGGTCACTACGCTCCACGCATGGCGATGTCCCGCGTGGGGATCTGGGGTCCGGGCACGTGGCTGGCGCCCGAACGACGCGAGGAGCTCATCACCTTCGCGCGCGAGGCGGAGGCGCAGGGCTTCTCGTCGCTGTGGATGTCCGCCGGCTTCGACGACGGAGTGCCCGAGGGATTCGGGGCCGTGCTCGATGCCACGTCGACGCTGCG
>CAYFLO010000246.1:0-3083 GCA_964343995.1 uncultured Bifidobacteriaceae bacterium | reverse complement strand
GCGGGCGTGCTGCTGTCGATCGACGTCCCCGAGGACGGCACCGTTGCGGTCGGCGGACAGCTCGGCACCATCGGTGCTGCGGGTGCCGCGGCTCCCGCGGCTGCCGCTCCCGCCGCTCCCGCACCTGCCGCTCCCGCCGCAGCACCCGTCGCTCCCGTGGCCGCTGCCCCGGCTCCGGCACCCGCCGCACCCGCCACCGCTGACAGCGGCGACACCTACGTCACCCCGCTGGTGCGCCGTCTGGCTGCACAGAACGGCATCGACCTGGCCACCCTGACCGGCACCGGTGTCGGCGGCCGAATCCGCAAGTCCGATGTCGAGGCCGCCATCGCCGCGCGCACTGCCGCTCCGGCCACCGGCGCCTCCGCCACGCCTTCCTCAGCCCCCGCCGCGGCACCGGCAGCTGCGTCCGCTCCCACCTCCGACCTGCGCGGCCGCACCGAGAAGCTGTCGCGCCTGCGTCGCGTCATTGCCGAGCGCATGGTCGAGTCGCTGCAGGTCTCCGCGCAGCTCACGTCGGTCGTCGAGGTCGACGTCACCCGCATCTCCACGCTGCGCGACAAGGTCAAGCGCGACTTCGAGGCACGCGAGGGCGTCAAGCTGTCGTTCCTGCCGTTCTTCTGCAAGGCCGCCGTCGAGGCGCTCAAGCAGTACCCGCAGGTCAACGCCACCATCGACATGGCCGCCGGCACGGTGACCTACCACGATGGCGAGCACCTGGGCATCGCCGTCGACACCGACCGCGGCCTGCTCGTGCCGGTCGTGCGCGACGCCGGCGACCTCAACATCGCCGGACTCGCGCGGCGCATCGCCGACCTTGCCGACCGCACGCGTACCAACAAGCTCTCCCCCGACGAGCTCAGCGGTGGCACCTTCACGGTGACCAACACCGGCAGCCGCGGCGCCCTGTTCGACACCCCGATCATCAACCAGCCGCAGGTGGCGATCCTGGGCACCGGCGCCGTCGTGCGCCGTCCCGTCGTCGTCAAGGACGACACCGGTGCCGACGTCATCGCGATCCGCTCGATGGTCTACCTGGCGCTCACCTACGACCACCGCCTGGTCGACGGGGCTGACGCGGCGCGCTTCCTCACCGCGATCAAGGTGCGCCTGGAGGATGCGGCGTTCGAGGCCGAGCTCGGCCGCTAGCGCCGTCGACACCGCTCTCACGCACTCCCCCGGCTCGCGTCGGGAGCACGGTCGCGAGAGGCTGGTGTCATGAAGATCGCCGTCACCGGAGCATCGGGCCTGATCGGCTCGGCCCTCGTCCCGCATCTGCGTAACGCCGGTCACGAGGTCGTGCGCCTCGTGCGACGTCCCGCCGCCGCTCCTGATGAGCTGTCGTGGGATCCCGTGCGCGGCGTGTGCGACCTTCCGGCCGACGTCACCGGCGTGGTCAACCTCGCCGGCGCCGGGGTCGGCGATCACCGCTGGACCCCCGCGTACAAGAAGGAGATCCTCGACAGCCGCGTCGACGCGACCCGCACCATCGCCACGGCCATGGCGCGCATGGAGCCGGCGCCGCGCGTGCTCGTCTCCGCCTCGGCCATCGGCTGGTACGGCGACACCGGCGACCGTGCCGTCGACGAGACCGCCCCCGCCGGCACCGGCTTCCTCGCCGACGTTGTGCAGGCCTGGGAGGCCGCGGCCGACCCGGCCCGCGCCGCCGGCATCCGCGTTGCCCACCCGCGCACCGGCCTGGTCGTCTCCAGTCACGGTGGTGCGTGGGGGCGCATGTTCCCGCTGTTCCGCGCGGGCGCCGGCGGGCGCCTGGGCAACGGGCGCCAGTACTGGTCGTGGATCTCGATGCGCGACGAAGTGTGTGCCCTGCAGTTCCTGCTGGAGCAGGAGCACCTGTCCGGCCCGGTCAACCTCACCGGACCCGACCCGGTGACCAATGCCGAGGTCACCGCCGTCATGGGCCGCCTGCTGCATCGCCCGACCCTGGCCAGCGTGCCGGCCTTCGCCCTGAAGACGGTGCTCGGCGAGTTCTCCACCGAGGTGCTGGGCAGTACGCGTGCCCTTCCGCGGGTGCTGGAGCACGCGCAGTTCCGATTCCAGGACCCCACGGTCGAGTCGGCCATCGCCCAGGCCATCGCCGGCGCCTAGGCCACCGGGCACCGCCTCCATGTCCCACGACGTCGTCATCGTCGGTGCCGGCCTGGCCGGGCTCATGGCGGCGCGCACGTGCGCGATCCACGGGCTGGACGTTGCCGTGGTCGAGGCCGCCGACGACGTCGGCGGCCGCGTGCGCACCGACGTGGTCGACGGGCTGCTCATCGACCGCGGCTTCCAACTGCTCAATCCCGCGTACCCGCAGGTGCGTCGCGTGCTCGATCTCGACGCGCTTGCGCTGCGCGCGTTCGTTCCCGGGGTCGTGGCGATGACACCGCGCGGACCGGTGCGGCTGGCCGATCCGCGTCAGCGACCGGGCTGGGCGCCCGCCGCTCTCGCGCCGGCCGGCGGGAGCATCGCGGCCAAGCTGCGCTTCGCGGCCTACGCCTGGCGCACAGCCCAGGCGCGCATGCCCGCGGTGATGGGTCGTCCCGACGGCACGGCCGAGCGAGCCCTGCGCGACGCCGGAGTCGACGGGGTGTTCCTGGAGCGCGTCGTGCGCCCGTTCCTGGCCGGCGTCTTTCTGGAGGACGACCTGGCCACCTCGCGGCATTTCCTCGACCTGGTCCTGCGCAGTTTCGTGCGCGGCACACCCGCAGTTCCGGCCGCCGGCATGGGCGCCATTCCGCGCCAGCTGCACCGGGCCCTGCCGCCCGGCACCGTGCGCCTGTCGACACCAGCGCGCGCGGTCGCCGCTGGGCGGGTCAACACCGACGACGGTGACCTCACCGCACCGATCGTCATCGTGGCCACCGATGCTCCCGCCGCGCACGCCCTCCTGCCCACCATCCCGGCGGCCACCGGCCGATCAGTCACCACCTGGTCGTTCGTCGCCGACCGGCAGCCGATGCGCGACGCCGTCCTGCTGGTCGATGCGGACGGCCCCGTCCTCAACACCGTCGTGATGACCAACGCGGCACCGGAGTATGCGAGCGACGGCCGCTGCCTGGTGTCGGCGTCGGCGCTGG
>CAYFLO010000245.1:1776-3143 GCA_964343995.1 uncultured Bifidobacteriaceae bacterium | reverse complement strand
CCACCGGCGTGCGGGCGGCATCGACGATGTAGGCCTCGGCCATGTCTGTTCCTGCAGTCGCGCGCGAGTCGTTACCCGGCGATACGGGCGATGCCGACGATCAGCAGCAGCACGATGAAGATGACGTTGACGACAACCTCACGGCTCTCGCCACGACGCACGTGCACCACGGCTGCACCGACCATCACCAGGGCCAGGCCGAAGGCGGCCAGCCAGCCCAGGAAGGTGCCGATTCCCAGTGCGCCGGGAAGCACCAAGCCGATCGCACCGAGCACCTCCAGCAGGCCGATGGTGCGGATGGTGCCCGCGCCGAAGTCCTTCGCCCACGGCATCCGCTCCTCGAGTTTCTTGCCCACGACGATCTTCATCAGGCCGGAAGCGAGAAACGCCAGGGCCAGAAGAATGGCGAGAATCCAGACGGCCACGGACATGGGCACTCCTCACACGTTGATGCGGTCACATACGGACGTGGTCACACGGTAGCGATGGTGGAGCACCGACAGGCGCTCACGCGCCGTGCACCGTCGCGACGACCCGGCCCACGGTGCGCCCGTCGGCCAGCCGCTGCAGCGCGTCGGGCACTCCCTCCAGCGGCACCCGCTCGCTCACCAGCGGCGTGATCACTCCTTCGTCGGCGAGTCGGCACAGCTCGACGTGGCAGTCGCGCACGGCCGCAGGATTGCGGAAGCGATACAGCCCCCAGTGCAGTCCGACGATCGAGTAGTTCTTGACCAGTGCGTGGTTGAGGGCGGGGGCAGGAATCTCCCCGCCGGCGAACCCCACCACGACGATGCGTCCCTCGAACGCCACCACCTTGGCGGCCTGGGCGTAGGCGGCTCCCCCCACCGGATCGAAGACCACGTCAACGCCGCGTCCGTCGGTGAGTTCACGTACCCGCGCGACCACATCGTCGGTGGTGCGGTCAAGTACGACGTCGGCTCCCATGGCGCGCGCGACCGCTGCCTTGTCGGCGGAGTCGGTACGTCCGACCACGGCGATGACCCGTGCACCCGCCGCGGCGCCGAGCTGAACAGCTGCAGTGCCCACTCCCCCGGCGGCCGCCTGCACGAGCAATGTCTCCCCGGCCCGCAGCTGCGCGCGACGGTGCAGCGCGAACCACCCGGTCTGGTACGCGATCGTCAGCGCCGCACCCTGGGCGTCGTCCAGTGACGAAGGTGCAGGCAGCGCAAGCCCGGCATCCATCACGGCAAGCTCGGCGAATCCGCCGTGTGGGAGCACGACCGTGCCCACGACCCGATCACCCACCGCGACCGTGTCGACACCGGTGCCGCAGGCCACGACGTCACCGCAGACCTCGACACCCGGCGTGAAGGGCAGCGGCGGGGAATCCTGGTACTGACCGCGGC
>CAYFLO010000245.1:0-1766 GCA_964343995.1 uncultured Bifidobacteriaceae bacterium | reverse complement strand
ATCGGGGAAGTGGGCCGCGGGGGCGCGCACGCGCACGACCACCTCGCCCGCACCCGCCTGCGGGTCCGGTGCCTCCTCCAGCCGCAGCACCGATGCTGGCTCACCGAGCTCGTGCACGCGCCAGGCCCTCACGACGTCACCGCGCCCGTGCCGTCGGCCTTGGCGTACGCGGTGAGCAGGGCGATCTCCTTGGGCTTGGCCGGGATCGCCACCAAGGCGAGGACTGCGCCGAGGATGACCGCGGTGAGCCCGGCCGCGTAGGCCCAGTTGGCACCGTCCAGGAAGCTCGTGCGGGCGGCGCTGACGATCTGCTCCTGGTACTGCGGGTAGCGCACGGCGAGTGCTTCGGCACTGGAGAACGACTGCAGAAGGGCGGCCTTGGTCTGCGCCGTCACTTCACTGGCGTCCGGGGATGCCGCCACCTGGGCGCTGAATGCCTTGGCGTAGCCGATGGTGAGCAGGGCGCCCAGGAGCGCCTGCATGATCGATCCGCCGAGGTCGCGTTGGAGGTCGGACGTGCCCGAGCCCATGCCCACGCGCGTGACCGGCACACTGCACATGAGCGAGCGTGACGCGGGCGTGAGGATGAGGCCCGCTCCGGCCCCGAGGCACAGATAGGCGATGCCGACGAGCCAGTAGGGCGTGGACTCGTGCCAGCCCACGAGCATGGTGGCGAATGAGACTGCCAGCAGGATGAAGCCCAGCAGCATCGTCAGACGCGATCCGTACGTCACCAGCAGACGTGCCGAGATTCGGGCGACGGCCACCATGCCGAAGGCACCCGGCAGGATCGCGGCACCGGCCTCGAAGGTGGTGTACTGCAGCACGTTCTGCAGGAACTGCTGGCCGACGAACATCGTGCCCATGAGCGATCCGAAGGCGATGAGGCCCGCCACGGCCGGAGCCCAGAACATCCGGCGTCGCGCGTAGTGCAGGTCGTACAGCGGATTGGCTGCCCGCAGTTCACGAAAGACGAAGCCGGTGGCCAGCACGAGTGAGGCACCGATGAGGCATAGCGAGACCACCTGCCTGCCCGGTGACGAGATGTGGGCGATGCCCGACACCAGAGCTGCGATGAAGAGCACTGAGAGCACCCCGCCGATGTGGTCGACGCGCTTGTCGGATTCGTTGACGTGGGCGGGAACAAGGGCGACGACGAGCACCACCGCGATCACCGCCAGCGGCACGGCGATGAGGAAGACCGATCCCCACCAGAACTTCTCCAGCATGAGTCCGGCGAGGAACGGTCCGAGGGCGGCTGCGCCTCCGCTCACGCTGGACCACAGCGCAATCGCCTTCGTGCGACCGGGTCCCTCGGCCCACAGTGCCGTGATGAGGGCGAGAGTCGTGGGGAAGGCCATGCCCGCGGCCAGACCGGTGAGGACGCGCCCGGCAATGAGCACCTCGGGATTGGGCGCCCATGCCGACAGCATGCTTGCGGGAACGGTGATGACCAGGCCAAGCGTGAGCATGAGCTTGCGGCCGTAGCGATCGCCGAGCGCCCCGAAGTACAGGACCGACATCGCCAGGCCCAGCGAGCAGCCGGTCGCGATCATCGTGAGTGCGGTCTGGCTGGCCCCGAGCGACCGGCCGATGTCGGGAAGCGCGACGTTGGCCACGGCGAGGTTCACGTTGCACAGGAACGCCGACAGGACCAGCGTCGCCAGGACGGCCCCGGCACGCCGTGGCGCCCCCCTGCCCGTGGCCGAAGGAGCCGTCGGCACCGATGCGCTCACGGGTCTCCCCTTCGACGAAATCCGTTGCCG
>CAYFLO010000244.1:0-3144 GCA_964343995.1 uncultured Bifidobacteriaceae bacterium | reverse complement strand
AGGGGTCGTTCATAAGGGGTCGAGTGGAGACGCCTCGTCGTCCGAGAGTCCTGAGAAATCCACACCCGACGACCGGCGGCGAGCGGCGCGTCGACGGTCGTTGAGCAGGCATACCCCGACCGCGACGAACACCAGGATGAGAATCGGACCGCCCAGGAGCACCATATTGATCGGGTCACCGGTGGGGGTGGCGACCGCGGCGAATATTGCGGTGATGATGATGATCCAACGCCACCACGACAGCAGTCGCCGCCCGGTGAGCACCCCGGCGAAGTTCAGCAGAACCAGGAGCAGCGGAACAAGGAATCCGGCACCGAACACCAGGATCATGCGCAGGAAGAACGACAGATAGCGGTCGACCGAGACGATGTTCTCCACATTGTCCGGAGTGAACCCGAACAGAAGCGCAAGTCCGTACGGAAGGACCTTGTAGGCCAGGATGGCACCGGTGAGGAACAGTGGCGTGGCCACGAGAACGAACCCGATAGCCCAGCGCTTCTCATGGCGGTGCAGGCCCGGGGTCACGAATCGCCACAGCTGATAGAGCCACACCGGTGACGCGATCACCAGTCCGGTGACCGCGGAGATCTGCAGTTGCAGGATGAAGGGATCAGCGACGCCGGTGAGCGCCAGCGTGACCACATGCCCCTGCGCGCGAGCCTGGTCGATGATGCTGGTGAACGGGGCGCTCAGCCAGGCGAATACCTGCGGATAGACCACCCACCCGATGGTCATCCCCACGGCGATGGCCAGAAGCGACTTGAGCAGCCGGTTGCGCAGCTCTCTGAGGTGATCGGCCAGCGGCATTGCAGCCGTGGACGCCCGTTCGGTGGCGACCATCGCCACTACCCCTGGGGGCGGTCACCCTCCGGCGCAGCCGGCGGCGTGACGGAGGGCGCCTCGGCAGCCGACGCTGCGGAGGTCGAGGAATCGTCGGCGAGGCCCTTGGTCTCGGCCTTGAAGATCCGCAGGGAGCGTCCGAGTCCACGAGCAGCGTCCGGCAGCCGCTTCGCGCCGAACAGCAGCAGGACGATGGCCGCGATGACGAGCAACTCCGGCAGCCTCAGCCCGTTGAACATCGTGCCTCCCGCGTGTGGATGTGCCCCCTACCTTAGACCGCAGGGTAGGCGGCCCTGGCCCGGCGTGCCGCGTCGTACACAGCCGCGCGCAAGGCAGGTGGCTCCAGGGCGACCAGGCCCCCACACTCCCCCAGCACCAGGTGGACCGCCCACGCGAGCGAATGGACCGGCAGGCGCACCTGGAAGGGCTTGTCGGACACGACGTCAGCCCCCGGCAGGTCCGCGACCCAGCGTGATCGCCCGGTGGCCTGGAGGAGAACCGAGGTGAGCGGAACCCCTAATCCAGGCCCGCTGGCTGCCGGGGTTGGCAGATCCGCAACGTCCGCAGGCACAGGAATCGGCACAGCCGCCAGGATCCGATCGACGCGGAAGGTGCGGCGTGCGCCGGCGCTGTGGCAGAAGGCATCCAGGTACACCAGCCCGTCGACCGCGAAGACCTCGCCTGGAACGATGTCTCGTTCCGACACGATGTCGTCAGTGCCGGATGCATACCGGATCCGAACCGCGTCCGGATTGGACGACAGCACCTCCATCACGTCGGGATCGCTGCGATCCTCCATCGCCACCGAGTCGTGAGCGTCGGGAACATCGAGGGCGGACTCGATCTTGACCATTGCGCTGTTGATCGCATCGCGTTCCAAAGCGCCAGGGACCTGCGCGAGCAGGCGCAGTGCGACGACGAGAGTGAGGGCCTCCTCGTGGCTCAGCGTGAGCGGCTGCGACAGCTGCAGCGGATCGATGACATGGATCCGCCCCTCCTCCCAAAAGTCGATATCAATAAGCTGATCAGGGAGATAGCCAGGGATCCCGCACAGGATCACCAGCCACAGATCCCGCTCCAGTTCCTCCTCGCTCACGCCGAAATGCGTCGCGCACTCAGCGATGGTGACGCCGTCGTGCTGAAGCAGCCACGGAACAAGAGCGAGCATGCGCGCCAGACGCTCGGAGGCGGGGGCACTCATGAAACACCGCCCTCATGAGCCGACAGGATCGCGTCGAGGGCCGCAGTCACCTGCTGAACAACTTCGGCTGGTTCTCGTACGACAACGGAATCACCTGCCGCACAGATGAGTGACAGCAGCGGTTCGGCTCCTTCGTCGTCAAGCACAAGTACCCCATCGTTCTTCATGCGACCGCGGCGACGAAGTGTTGCTGCCCCCTCTCCCGTCACCTGCAGCATGACCGTCGCTCCCGCATCGTCGCGAGTGGCCTGCTCGAGGGTGAATCCGGCAGGAGGCACGATCCTCTCTGCAGCAACGATCGACACCTCCCCGTCGATCCGGGAAAGCCGGAACGTCCGTGCCGCTTCGCGGTCATGGTCGTAGCCCACGAGGTACCAGGCACCCTGGGAGACCCGAAGGCCCCACGGGGACACCGTGCGCACGGATGACGCAGGATCGGCGGGCCGTCGGTACTCGAAGGACACCACCTGTCGTCGGCGCACGGCCGACAGCAACGGCACGAGCGCCCCATCGCGCACGGTCAGCGTAAGCATGGGGTCCGTGGCGGAGGGCACCGCAGGATCCTGTGCTTGGAGCTTGAGGAGTGCGGTGCCGGCCAAGGGCGCTCCGACAGCCTCACGCCATGCCGCTGCGGCCACAGCTACAGCGACCTGTTCGGCCGCTGTGAGGTGCAAATCCGGTAGGGCGTATTCCTCGCGCCGGATTCGGTAGCCGAGAACCTCGCCGCTGCTGTCGAAAATCGTCTCCACGGGGATCCCCATGGACCGCAGTTCGTCCTTGTCGCGCTCGAACTTGCGCTCGAAAGCAACATCGTTGCCGTCGTACCCGGGAATGGATGCGCGGATGGTCGCCCTCGGCAGAGGCGAGGACGTCGCAAGCAGAGCGATGACCAGATTGAGCAGCCGCTCGGTGCGATCCCCCGCCACGGACGGCCTAGCCGACGTCGAGCAGGTCGATGACGAACACCAGAGTGCGACCGGCGAGGCGATGGCCACCGCTCTCCCCGTAGGCAAGACGCGGCGGAATCACCAACTGCCGGCGACCACCCACGCGCATCCCGGGAATACCGTCCTGCCACCCGGCAATGAGTCCGGCCAGGGGGA
>CAYFLO010000243.1:0-3163 GCA_964343995.1 uncultured Bifidobacteriaceae bacterium | reverse complement strand
GGCGGCGCGCGCCGCCACGAAGCGGGCGCTGTCCGGACCGCCGGTGAACCACACCTTGCGCACGAGCGGGTGGGCGACGAGCGCATCACCGGCCTCGTGGCCGTAGCCGGTGACGATGTTCAGGCAGCCATCCGGGAGGCCGGCCTCCTGCGCGAGCTCGCCCAGGCGCAGCAGGCTCAGCGAGTTCACCTCCGGCGGCTTGACCACGACGGTGTTGCCCGCGGCGAGCGCCGGGGCCAGGCCCATGCCACCCAGGAGCATCGGGGAGTTGAAGGCGGGGATGACGCCGACGACGCCGTAGGGAATGCGCTGCGTGTAGACGGTGAGTGAGGCGCGGTCCTGCGGGATCGTGCGGCCCTCGGTCTGGTACGCCAGCGACGCGTAGTAGTGGTACCACGCACGCAGCGACGTCATCTGACCCTTGACCTCGCGGATGACCTTGCCGGCATCGCGCGCCTCGAGGGCCGCGAGCTCGTCAGCATGGGCGGCGATGAGATCGCCCAGACGCCACAGGATGTCGGCGCGCCGGGTCGGCCCGGCATTGCGCCAGGCCGGGAAGGCCCCCTGCGCCGCCTGCGCGGCCGCGTCGATGTCGGCGGCATCGCCGCGGGCCAGCTGCGCCCAGGGCTCGGCCGTCATGGGGTCGAAGGTCGGCAGCACCCCACCGGACGCCGACGGCACCGTGCGGCCGTTGATCCAGTGGGCGTGGGTGCGCTCGATGCTCACTGCTGTGCCTCCGATGCGAAGAAGCCCATCTGGTCGAGGACGTCGACCGCGTGCTGGGCACTGGCGTTGATGTGCTGCTCCATGGTGCGCTGCGCCGCGAGGGTGTCGCGGCGGCGGAAGGCATCGACGATCGCGCGGTGCTGGTGGTCGGCGTCCTCCAGCCACTTCTCCGGAAAGTCCGCGTAGGGCATCGGCAGGCTGCGGCTGAGCAGGCGCAGCATGCTGGAGATGCGCTGCGAGCCGCAGGCGGTGTTGATGAGGCGGTGGAACGCGTGGTTGAGCCGCTCGCGCTCGGCGACGTCGGTGCTCGCGTGCATCGTGTCGTGCAGGGTGACGAGTTCGTCGAGCTCGGCCTCGCTCATGCGGGCAACGGCACGCGCGGCCGCCAGGCCCGCCACCTGGCCGAAGATCGTGTAGTGGTCAAGGATCTCGTCGCGCTCGAGCTGCTGCACGTACGAGCCCTTGCGCGGCACCGTGACGACCAGCCCCTCCTGGCCCAGCGCGATGAGCGCCTCGCGCACCGGCAGGCGGCTCACGCCGAGGGTCTCGGCGAGGGCGTCCTGGTCGATCCGCTGACCAGAGGTCATGCGGCCGGCGAGGATCTCGCGACGGATGTGCGCGGCCACGTCGTCGGCGAGGTTGCGGCGACGCCGCCCCTCGTCGAACGGCACGACGCTCATGACAGCTCGATCCAGGTGGTCTTCAGGTCGGTGAACTTGTCCATGGCATGCAGCGACTTGTCGGCGCCGAAACCGGACTGCTTGACCCCGCCGAACGGCACGGTGAGGTCACCCTCCTCGTAGCAGTTGACCCACACCGTTCCCATGCGCAGCGCCTTGGCCACGCGCCGCGTGCGCGACAGGTCGTTGGTCCACAGCGCCGAGGCCAGGCCGTAGTGGGTGGCGTTGGCGATGTCGATGGCCTCCTGCTCGGTGCGGAAGGTGAGCACCGACAGCACCGGTCCGAAGACCTCGCGCTGGGCCAGGAGTGACTCCGGGAGCAGTCCGTCGACGACCGTGGGCGGGTAGTACGAGCCGCCGGAGTCGGTGCGCACCGGCGCACCACCCAGGAGCAGTTCGCCGCGCTCGGCCAGGCCCTCGGTGACGATCCCGTGGATGGTGGCGAGCTGGCGTGCGCTGGCGATGGCGCCCAGCGGGGCGTCATGGTTGAGCGGATCGTCGGGGGTGAGGGCGCCCATGTGCTCCAGCACCATCGCGAGCACCTCGTCCTTGACCGACTCGTGCACGATGAGACGCGACCCGGCCGAGCACATCTGGCCGGCGTTGTAGGTGACGCTCCACGCGGTGGCGCCAGCGGCTTTGGCGAGGTCGGCATCGGGGAAGACGACGTTGGCGCCCTTGCCGCCGAGCTCCAGGTACGGGCGCTTCATATTCGACTGCGCGGCCGCGGTCATGATCGCCCGTCCGGTGGCGGTCGACCCGGTGAAGGTGATGATGTCGACGTCCGGGTGCGAGGCGAGGGCGGCACCGGCCACCGCTCCGGCGCCGTTGACGACGTTGAGCACGCCCTCAGGCAGACCGGCCTCCAGGCCCAGCTGTGCCACGTAGAGCGCGGTGAGCGGGGAGAGCTCGGCGGGCTTGAGCACCATCGAGCAGCCCACCGCCAGGGCCGGCGCGATCTTCCAGGTCTCCAGGGTGAGCGGGAAGTTCCACGGAGTGATGGCCCCGACGACACCGGCGGGCTCGCGCTCGATCATCGCCCACGACGACGCCGGCACATGCGGCATCTCGTCGAGAGTCTTGTCGATGGCCTCGCCGAACCACCGCAGCGTGCGATGGCACGCGCGCACATCGATGGCCTGCGCCTCGCGTGCCGGCTTGCCCATCTCCAGGGCGGTGAGCACGGCGAGCTCGGCCGCGTGGTCCTGCACGAGCTGAGCCCAGCGGACGAGCACCTCCTTGCGCTCCATCGGGCTGCGCAGTCGCCAGCGACCGTCCTCGAAGGACGCGCGCGCCGAACGCACGGCTCGGTCGATGTCCGCGGCATCACCGAACGCGACGTCGGTGACCACCCGTCCGTCGATGGGACTGACGACGTCGGCACGCAGCGCGCCCTCACCGCTGGCCCCGTCGATGAACAGGCCCGTGGGGTAGGAGACGCGCGCCGCGAGGGCACGCCAGTCGGGGGTGGTGGCCGTGGACATCGGGTTCCTCGGGGGCCGGGCGGCTCGATGGAACCGAGCCGGAATCTTGGATAAATGATACAAATGGTGGGTGCTGCTCACCGAGAATCCCGAATACGACGACCTTCGGGCCGGCGTCCGGGAGATCTGCGCAGCCTTCGACGGAGCCTATTGGCGGTCGCTCGAGCCCGACTCCTACCCGGAGGAGTTCGTCGCCGCCCTCACCGAGAGCGGTTACCTGGCCGCCCTCATCCCCGAGGAGTACGGCGGCGGCGAACTCCTCCGGGTAGGAGT
>CAYFLO010000242.1:0-3172 GCA_964343995.1 uncultured Bifidobacteriaceae bacterium | reverse complement strand
CCTCGATGATGAAGACCTTGCGCGCACCGGCCGCGTAGCCGGCGTCCTTGACCGCGCGCTGCTCGACGCCGGTGATGCCGGAGGGCACGCAGACGATGAGGCGCGGCTTGGCCAGGTGCCGGCGGCGGTGCACCTTCTGGATGAAGTAGCGCAGCATGCGCTCGGTGGTGTCGAAGTCGGCGATGACGCCGTCCTTCAGGGGCCGGATCGCCACGATGTTGCCGGGGGTGCGGCCGATCATGCGCTTGGCCTCGGAGCCCACGGCCAGGATCCCGCCGGTGTTGTTGTTGATGGCCACCACGGAGGGCTCGTTGAGGACGATGCCGCGGCCCCGGACGTAGACCAGGGTGTTGGCCGTGCCCAGGTCGACGGCCATGTCGCGGCCGACGAACGAGGACGATCCCGCCAGGGAGGAGGCCATGCGCTGCCCTTCGTGTGGGGCTCCCGAGGAGGGAGGGCCGCCAGTCTACCGAGGGAACGCCGGGCCCCGGACCGGTCGCCTCAGGGGCCCCAGGTGCTTCCCCTAGAGGCCGACACCCTCGATGCGCTGGGCGCGAGCCACCTCGGTGGCCCTCAGGTACCCCTCCAGCCGCGCCGCGGTGTCGGCGTCGGCGGGCAGGCCGTAGGCGGCGGTGACGACGGCACCGAGGTCGGCGCGGTAGTCGTGGCCCAGGCTCATGAAGTCCCCCGGACGGATGCGGGTGGCGAACATCGTGTCGACGAGCACCTGGGCCCAGGTGATGCCCGGACGCCACGTCATCTCGTCGGGGACATTGCGGCCGCGCTCGCCATCGACGGGCAGCCACGCCGGCCGCTCCCAGAGCAACTCGGGTCGGAAGCGCACGACCGGGTCGCCGTCGTGCTCCAGGAACCACACGCGCGGGCGCGGTGTGGGCAGCACGGTCGGGATCTGCTCGGGACGGTCGACGGTGATCGACTCCCCCGCGCAGTGCGCATGGAAGTCGTCGGACGTGACACCGCCGGGCGTGCCGACCCACAGCGCACCGCTGACGCCGTAGTGGTCGAGGTCATCGCTGCCGCCGGGGATCGCCGCCTGCTGCACGCGCGCGCCCAGGCTCTCGCCGTACAGCAGCACACGCGGGCGACGCTCGCGCGTGAGCAGTTCCTCGCGGATCGCATCGAGCAGCAGCCGCTGCGTGCGCGCGCCGACGCCGACGCGATTGAGTGACAGGAACGACGGCAGCAGCCCGTAGCCGATCGCCACAGATGCGCAGTCGCCGCGGGTGAGCACCTCGGTGACGTCAATGGGCGTGGAGTTGGCATAGCCGGTGCCCGCGGGCGCCTGGACGACCAGGTGGCCGCGGTCGAACGCGCCAGTGCGGCGCAGCTCGGCCATGGCCAGGCCCACGCGCTGCTCGGGCGTGGCCGCGGCGTCGAAGCCGATGAACACCCGCACCGGCTGGGCCACGGGCGCCTGGCCGGTGACCTGGGTGATGCCGTCGGGTGGGGTGACGGTGCCGACGAAACGGGCCCCCTCGCGACCGAGTTCGGTCACCTGCACCAGCGAACCCGGGCCGGCAGACACCAGCGGATCGGTCGGAGCGGCGGCGAAGCCGGCATCCAGGTCGCGGCTTTGCTGCACGAGGTTCGTGAGCAGACGACGACTGGCCACCGTGCCCGCGACGGCCGCGATCGTGCCCACCGTGGCGATCGTGGCCAGGGTGCGGCCCGGCCCGCGGCCACGTCCGCGCGCCAGACGCGCGAACGACGTGAGCACGTCGACCTTGGCCGCGGTGGGCGCGCCGACGAGCGTGCCCAGCGCATACGGAAACGCCGTGCGCACGCGATCGGGCCACGGCACGAGCGTGGGTCCGCCGGAGACGGCGGCGACTCCTGCACCGACGGCCGTGCCGGCGGCGGCGCCCAGGAGCCAGGGCTTCATCAGGCGCTCAGGTGGGGGAAGAACAGGGCGATCTCGCGGGCCGCCGACTCCGGGGAGTCCGAGCCGTGGGTGACGTTGTTCTGGGTCTCGGTGGCCAGGTCGCCGCGGATGGTGCCGGGGGCGGCATTGGCCGGGTTGGTCGCGCCCATCATCGCCCGCCACTGGGCGATGGCCTCGGGGCCCTCGATGACCGCGGCCACGAGCGGGCCGCCGGTGATGAAGGAGACGAGCGACTCGAAGAACGGCTTGCCCTCATGCTCGCCGTAGTGCGCGACCGCCACCTCACGCGAGAGGGTGCGCTGCTCCAGGGCGACGAGACGGAAGCCCTTGCGCTCGATGCGGGCCAGGACCTCGCCGACGAGACCACGGGCGACGCCGTCGGGCTTGATGAGGACGAGGGTGCGCTGCGACATGAGGACTCCAGTCAGGTGGTGTTCGACAAGGGCTCGAGCCTACCGGGGCCGTTCCGACCGCCCTGACCTGCTCGCGCCGCGCTAGGAGGAGGTGCGGGACGCGCGCAGGGCGTCGACGCGGCGGCCGGTGCGCACGGCCACGAACCACAGCACCGCGAAGATCCCGCCGACGATGAGCATCGACCAGCCGACGACCAGGCTCGTGGCGAGCACCGCGACCTGCAGCACCCAGCCGACGACCACACCCCACGGTCGGCGAAGGGTGCCGATGGCGAGGACGAGCAGCACCATGAGCACCAGTCCGATGATCCAGGCACGTCCGGTGTCGGCGACCGACCCGTTCGACGTGGCCAGCGCGGTGGCCAGCAGCACGACGATCGCCTCGAACGCGAGCACCGATGAGCCCAGCACTCTCATGATCCGCTCCCCTGCTGCGCCGTCGGGTCGACCCCGAGCAGCATCATCGCCTCTCCCACGAGCACGACCGACCCGGTGACGAGCACGCCGGCGGTGCCGTAGTCGGCGCGTCCCTCCGCCACCGCCGCAGCGGCATCAAGGGCCTCGGCCAGATCGGGCACGACGCTCACCCGATCGTCGCCCAGCACCTCGCGCACGATGACCGCGAGCTCGTCGGCCGGCAGGGCGCGCGGCGAGCGCGGCTCGGTGACCACCACATCGGTGAGCACCGGCGCGAGCGCCTCGACGATGCCGGCGGCGTCCTTGTCGGCGAGCACGCCGAGCACCCCCACCAGGCTGGCGAAGGTGAAGGAGTCGGTGAGCGACGCGGCCAGGGCCTGCGCCCCGTGGGGGTTGTGCGCCACATCGGCCAGGATCGTCGGGCTGCGCCGGAGCACCT
>CAYFLO010000241.1:0-3180 GCA_964343995.1 uncultured Bifidobacteriaceae bacterium | reverse complement strand
CTGCCGGGCCCGGCAGCGTGCTCACGGCGATATCGACCTCCAGGGATCCCGGCGCGGGCTCCAGCGACTGCACGGTCGGCGAGAGGCCCATCCGTTCCGCCAGATCGGCCACCGACGCGGCCGCCTCGGGACGCCGAGCGCAGATGCGCACATCCGTCACTCCCAGGCGGGCAAGGGCGGCGACCGCACTGCGCGCCGTGGCTCCCGCGCCCAGGATCGTCGCTGTGCGGCGGTGAGGGTGAGGACCGGTGTCGGCACAGCGAATCGCCTGAACCATGCCGGAGATGTCGGTGTTGGCTCCACGCCACCCTGCACCGCTGCCACCGTTGTCAGGAACCACCGTGTTGACCGCGCCTACCAGTGCGGCATCGTCGTCCACAGTCGTCAGCAGGGGAATCACTGCCTCCTTCAGCGGCATCGTCAGCGACAGTCCCGCCCAGGTGGAGTCGAGTCCGGCCATGAACGACGCGAGCCCAGCCTCGTCCACGTCGATCGCGTCGTAGGACCAGTCCAAGCCAAGGGCGCGGTAGGCCGCCCGGTGAAGTGCGGGAGACAGTGAGTGCGCGATCGGGGAACCCAGGACCGCGGCGCGTCGACGGCCCCCCTCGTTGCCGTGGCTCACGGCGACGAACTCGGGCTGGGCGCCACCGCGGCATTCGCCTGGTACTGCGCCTTGAGCTTGAGGAACTTCTTGTAACTGGACGTGAAGGCATTGGTGCGAGTGGCAGGGTCGACCGTCACGAAGTACAGCCAGTCGCCCTTCTCCGGCGCGAGCGCTGCGGCGATCGCCTCGGAGCCAGGACTGTTGATCGGCGTCGGCGGCAACCCGGTGTTGGCATAGGTGTTGTACGGGGAATCGGTCGCCAGTTCGTCCTGCGAGAGTTGAAGCTTCGTCACGCCCAGTGCATACGACACCGTGGAGTCCAACTGCAGTGGCATGCCCTTGTCTAAGCGGTTGTAGATGACCCGCGCGATCTTGGCGAAGTCGGCAGGCGTTCCCTCCGCCTGAACGAGCGACGCCACGGTGAGCACCTGGTAGGGGCGGCGCCCGAGCGCAGCGGACTTGCCCTCCAGGTCCAGGCTTGCGCTCGCCCGATTGAATCGCGCGACCAATTGGGACAGGAGCGTGCTGGCGGTTTCCGACCCGGTGAGGTCGTAGCTCGCCGGGTACATGAATCCCTCGGGGCGGTTCTTGGCCCATGCGGGCAGCCCGAGGGAGCCGGGTTGAGCAAGAACCGCATCGAAGTCGCGCTTGCGGATGCCGGTGGCCGTCGAGGCCGCCTGAACCGTCTGGGTGAGCCGAAGGCCTTCGGGAAGGACCAGTCGGGAGGACGCCCGAGACGCAGGATCCAGCATGAGCGAGACCGCACCAGCGCCGCTCATCTGCTCCTTGAGCGTGTAGCGGCCCGGTCCGATCGACGACGACTTGGGATCGGCAGCGGCGGCGGCGACGAAGGCGTCGGCCGACTTCACCACTCCTGCCTTCTCCAGCACCTGACCGATCTGGGTGAGCGTCTGGCCCTGGGTGACGACCACGGTCGCTGACCCGCTTCCGGGCCCCGGATAGTCCGCGACCGTCCCGACTGCGCGCCAGATCACCAAGCCCAACGCAACAGCCGCCGCGAGGACGAGCACGAGGACGATGCCCAGGGTGACGCGCAGCCCCGTGCGGCCATGACGGGACGGCGGCAGCGGGTCGCTGGCCATGAACTGCTCCAGCTGGCTCACACGTCCCCTTCCACCACCTCGCCCGGAAGCGCACCGGTGCGCTCCCCATACTCCAGCACGGCCTGGAGGACGACGACCGCCGACGCGCTGTCGATCCGGTCACGCGACGTACGGGTGGACCTGCCGGAGGCATGAAGGCCCTGCTGCGCCTGGACCGTCGAGAGGCGCTCGTCCACGAGGCGGACAGGGATCTTTGTAGCTCCGGCGAGGGTGTGGGCCCACTCCCTCGCCGCCTGGGCCGCCGGGCCCTCACCACCGTCGAGGCGGAGGGGAAGTCCCACGATGATGGCGGTGGCCTGGATCTCGTCGGCCCGTTCAAGAATCGTCGCGACGGCGTCGGCACCAGCTGGTACGGCCTCCATGGGGAAGGCCAGGGATCCGACGCTGCGCGCGATGCCGATCCGCACGGAGCCGACGTCGCAGGCCAGGAGCGACATCGGGCTAGGCGCCGACCCGCGCTGAGACGTACTCGCGGGCGGCCTGCAGACCGGTCTCCAGACCGTCCACGCGCGTGCCACCACCCTGGGCCATCTCCG
Source organism: uncultured Bifidobacteriaceae bacterium (assembly GCA_964343995.1). Classification (GTDB taxonomy): domain Bacteria; phylum Actinomycetota; class Actinomycetes; order S36-B12; family S36-B12; genus JBAWXR01. The sequence continues at coordinate 916 of CAYFLO010000241.1, read as the reverse complement.
GCTTGCCACCACCGCGGCCCTCGACGGCGGGCAGCGCAGCCTTCAGAAGTCCGTCAGCGGTGATGCCCAGCCCGATCGCCTTCTCGTTGGCGATCGCGACCAGGGCCACCTTCCCGTCTGCAACGGCGCCCCCGATCATGCAGTTGGGGATCTCGTCGCGCAGGCGCCCCTTGCCCTTGGCGATGAGCTCGCGCAAGTCGTTGCCGCTCACACCCTCGGGCGCGATGAACGTCCACACCCGCACCGGGCCGATGTCCTGGCCCTCGCCGATGATGCCGTCGGCACTGGCGGTCATCTGCGCGGAGCGCACCCGGGCGAGGTCGCGCTCGGCGTCCTTCAACGAGGCGATCGTGCGCTCGATGCGCTCGACCAGTTCCTCCTTCGGCGCCTTCACCAGATCGGTGAGTCGGTTGACGAGCACGTGCTCCCGCGCGAGGAATCGATAGGCGTCCGTACCCACGAGAGCCTCCACGCGCCGCACTCCGGCGCCGATGGAGCCCTCGGACAGGAACGTGACCACGCCCAGTTGCCCGGAGCGCTGGGCGTGCGTGCCACCGCACAGCTCGTGGGCCCAATCGCCGACCGACACGACCCGAACCTGATCGCCGTACTTCTCACCGAAGAGCGCCATCGCTCCCATGGCCCGAGCCTCGGGCTGCGTCATGACCTCCGCGCGCACCTCGAGATCGTCGATGAGCACCTCATTGACCCGCTCCTCCACCTCCGCCAGTACGGCGGTGCCCACCGCGGTCGGGTTGGGGAAGTCAAAGCGCAGGCGCCCCGGGGCGTTCTCCGAGCCCATCTGGGTGGCGGTGTCGCCGAGCCGCTCACGGAACGCACGGTGGATGAGGTGGGTGGCGGTGTGGGCCCGCGAGATGGCCTTGCGACGAGCGACGTCGACCTCGCCCATGACGGT
>CAYFLO010000240.1:2141-3194 GCA_964343995.1 uncultured Bifidobacteriaceae bacterium | reverse complement strand
ACCGTGAGGCGCGCGACTGCCGCGGCCAGGGCCAGGCGCTCATCGGCTCGCTGCTCAAGGGCGTGCTCGACCGCAACATCCCGATCCGCCGCGAGTCGCGGGCGCGTCACCTCATCACCGAGAACGGTCGTGTCGTCGGGCTCACCACAGAGGAGAACGGCAAGGAGTTGCGCATCCGCGCACGCAAGGGCGTCATCATCGCTACCGGCGGATTCGAGTGGAACGAGCGGCTCGTGCACTCCTTCCTGCGCGGCCCGATGACCGGCCCCGTCAGCGTGCCGGAGTGCGAGGGCGATGGCCTGCTCATGGCCATGGAGGTCGGGGCGAGCCTGGGCAACATGGGCAAGTCGTGGTGGCTGCAGTCGAGCCAGGAGATGGCCGCGCACGGCAAGGGCAAGGCGAACTACCTCATCGGCAACTCCGAGCGCACCCGCCCGAGGTCGATCCTGGTCAACCGCGCCGCGCGCCGCTTCGTCAACGAGGCAGCCAACTACAACGCCATCGGCCCGGTGCTGCACAACTTCGACGCCAACACCCACGACTACACGAACCTGCCGTTCTGGATCATCGTCGACCAGACCTACGTCGACAAGTACCGCTTCTTCAACGCCACCAAGAAGGGCGTCGTGCCGGACTGGGCGTTCACCGCGCCGACGATCGCCGAGCTCGCCGAGCAGATCGGCCTGGACGGCGAGGTGCTCACGCAGACCATCGAGAACTTCAACACGATGGTGAAGAACGGCCACGACGACGACTTCGGACGCGGCGACGAGACCTACGACCAGTTCTGGGGCGACAAGGACTTCGAGGGCGTCTACCGCACCCTGGGCACCATCGACACCCCGCCGTACTACGCGGTGAAGATGGAGTCCGGCGTGCTGGGCACCTGCGGCGGTCCGCGCATGAACGCTGACGGTCAGGTCATCGACTGGGCCGACAAGCCGATCGAGGGCCTATACATCTGCAGCAACGCGATGTCGTCGCCCACCGCCGGTGTCTACGGCGGCGCGGGCGGCACGCTCGGGCCGGGCATGACATTCGGCTATATCGCCG
>CAYFLO010000240.1:0-2131 GCA_964343995.1 uncultured Bifidobacteriaceae bacterium | reverse complement strand
GGCCCGGGATTGAGCGAGCCCATCGCGACCATGGTCGACGTGTCGGGCGTGGCCATCCACACCTCGTAGTAGCCGGTGCCAGCGGTGGGCAGTTTCGGTACCGAAACCACCAGCACCGATTGCCCGTCGACGCGCTGCACGGACGCGGAACCCGAGAGGTCGGACGTGCCGATCGGCGCGAGCGCCCCCTGGGCGACCACATCAGCGGATGGCCCCGAGCGCTGCAGCCCGAGCGTGACCGCGGATCCGAGGGCAATGCCCACAACCGCTGCCGCAGCGGCAGTGAGCCACCAGCGGCCGCTGCGCCGACGACGTGCCACATCGATCGACGTCACCGTCGCGCCCGCCGGCTCGTCGAGCCCGAGCTCTCCGGTGATACCGGCCCACACCGACGCCGGCGGATCCTGCGGACCATCGTCGGGTCCGAGGGAGCGCACGGTGGCAACCACAGCGGCGAGCTGGTCGACACGGCTCTGGCAGCGGGCGCACTGCTGCACGTGCGCCTCGTCGGCGTTGTCCATCGACTCCCCCAGCGCCATCAGGGTCAGGGTGTCGTCATCACAGTGCTGCACCATCCACCTCCAGTCGTGTGCGCAGTCGGGCGAGGGATCTCTTGATGTGGCTCTTGACGGTGCCCAGCGGCAGGTCCAGCAGGCTGGCGATCTGCATGTGCGTGAGGTCCTGAAAGAACGCCAGCTCCATGATGCGGCGCTGCGGTTCTCCCAGTCGCTCGAGTTCATCGGCGAGGAGCACCCGGTCGACGACACCGTCGCTGCCCACCGGATCCACCTCGACGTGCTCCAGTGTGGCAGCGTCCGCGCGTCGCGCCTCTCGCGTGCGCTCCTGCCAGTGGTCAGCCACGCGGCGACGAGTGATGGTGAGTAGCCATGCAGTGAGTGAGCCCTTGGCCGGGTCGTACCCGTGGCGTCCGCGCCACGCGCTCACGTAGACCTGCTGGGTCACGTCGGCGGCATCGTCGCGGCTGCCAGTGGAGCGCAGGGCCACGGTGAAGACCAGGCGCGACCAGCGGCGGTACGCCTCCTCCAGGGCCCGCTCATTGCCGGCCGCGAACTCGGCGCCCACGAGGTCGTCCCCCCACTGCTGCAGGGGGACGAGGTCCCCGGTCTGCGGGGCACGGTTATCGACGGTCATGACCGTCGCCGTCGCCAGGTACGCACTCACGACTCCTCTTCGCCCCGGACCGCCCCTTTGGATGCAGCCCCCGTGGATGGGGTTCCCGATCAACTGACCTGGGGACGACCTGCATCCACGCAGCGGGTATCGGCGGAATACCCACCAACGCCGCTCACCGGAGCGGTCACCACCGAACAGGAGACCCTCATGCATACGAAGCTGATCGCCTCGACCGCGGCCCTCGGCACGGCAGCCGTCGCCATCGCCGCCTCGCTCATCGCCTCGCCCGCCGCCCAGGCGGCCGACGGCACCACCTCGCTGGCCACGGTCCTCAAGGCCGGCCAGGCGAAGTTCGACACCAACCACCAGGACTACGACATCGTCACCAAGGCCGTCGAGGCCGTGCTGGCGGCCAAGCCGGACTCCCCGGTCAAGGTCCTCGCGGACGGCAACACCGCCCTCACCGCGTTCATCCCGAACGACCAGGCGTTCATGAACCTGGCCTCGGCGCTCACCCACAAGAAGGTCACCTCGGAGGCCGCCGCGTTCAAGGCCGTCGCCAGCCTGGGCATCCCGACGGTGGAGAAGGTGCTGGAGTACCACGTCATCCCGGGCCAGACGATCCTGTCGTCGGACGCCCTGAAGGCCAACGGCGCCATGCTGGCCACCGCGCTGCCCGGCGCCTCGATCGGCGTGCGCGTCAACGCCATGAAGCCGAGCATCACGCTGGTCGACAAGGCCACCAAGCTGCCCAACCCCCAGGTGATCCTCACCCAGGTCGACATCAACAAGGGCAACAAGCAGGTGGCGCACGGCATCAACGCCGTGCTCCTGCCGATGAACCCGTAGTCGCCTTCCCCTGCCGAGCGGCACGTCCGGACGTTTCCGGGCGTGCCGTTCGGCGCCTGCGGGGCATCCCGCACACTTGCCCCATGGCTGATCTGGACATCGTCGTCGAGGTGTCGTCGACGCGCAGCTTCGCCTGAGCGCTGTGGTT
>CAYFLO010000239.1:802-3195 GCA_964343995.1 uncultured Bifidobacteriaceae bacterium | reverse complement strand
CGTCGGTGCGCACGCCGGGCACGGGCGCGACGACCGGAAGTTCACGCTCGTCCGGGTAGGACTCGATCGGGCACGACGCGCGTAGCGCGCACCCGTGGCACAACCCCGGCGCCCGGCGCTGCACCTGGGCGCGGGCGAAACCGTAGGGCCGCCCCGTGCCGGCGCCGCTTGTCCACTGCCAGCCCAGGCGGTTGGCGGCGCGGGATCCGTCCAGCAGTCGGCGGAAGAAGTGGTCCTCTCCGTCGCGCCAGCCCAGCCCGCTGCGCACGGTCCAGTGCGAGGCGAACCACATGCGCGTCTGGTTGACGACCCAGCCGTCGCGACGCAGCTCGTCCTCCACGAACTCCAGGCAGGCCATGCCGTCCCATCCGGCCGGAGGCGACCCCCCGCGCTCGCGGACCGCGTACCGCAGCGCGGTGCGCAGGCCGTCGGTGCGCGCGTACAGATGGCGCGCGTACTCCTGCCACAGCAGCTCGTCGCGGAACTTGTCCACGTCGGCGGACGGACCGCCGGACACCGCCTCCCACACCGTGCGAAGCGGCAGCAGGCCGTGACGGATATACGGCGACAGGCGCGAGGCGCCGCGTGCCGACACGGGCAGCACCTCGTTGCGACGCGACGCATAGCCGCGCACATCGAACGCGGCCAGGGCCGCATCGGCCGCGCTCTGGCCGCCACGGATGGATGCGCTCGCGCCGAGGTCGTCGCTCATGACGTGGCCGAGGTGCGTGCGCACCCAGGCGAGCTCGTCGCCGGGCTGCGGGGTCGGCAGCGAGGTCGCCTGGGATGTGGTCATGCGAGGAGAAGAAGGTGTCAGGACGCGAACGCGCTGCTGGGCAGGTCGGTCTCGTCGGCAGTGATCGCGGTGACGATGCGGTAGGCCGCTCCTTGCGGGTCCAGGCCCTGCGGGAGGCGCGGCGCCGTCCCCGCGATGGGTCGGGTGGCCAGACCGGTCTCGGTGTGCGGCGGGCGCACGTCGATCATCCGGATCCCGGCCCGACGCAGTTCGCGTGCAGCGGCCACGTCGTAGGCCATGAGTGCGGCCTTCGCCGCGGAATACGCGGCCATCCCGGCCATCGGCTGCTCGGCGACGACGCCGGAGATGCTGGCGATGAACGGAGCGCGGCCGTCCTGTGCGGACTGCGTGAGGTGCGGGAGCGCGGCCTGGGTGATGCGGATGGGTGCGAGCACGTCGATGAGAAAGAGGTCGTCGAGCACGTCGTCGTCGACCGAGCCGATGGGTCCGAACGCGACGACTCCGGAGGCGATGACGACACCATCGAGGCAGCCGTGCGCGGCGACGGCCGCTTCCACCAATGCGGTGGCTTTGGACGGATCACGCAGGTCGCCGGTGACCGTGGCTCCCGGCACTCCGATCGCGGTGACGCGCGCGGCATCGCGCCCGTGCAGGGTGAGCAGCGCTCCCTGGCGGCTGAGTTCGCCAGCAATGAGAGAGCCAAGGGCACCCGAGGCGCCGACGACGAGCACGGAGCGACCCTGAATTTCTGCCATGCGCCAAGCCTGCCGCGAACCGGGCCATCGCGCGCGCCCGGATCGAGAGGTCATCCCCGCAGCAGCGTGGCGGCCTCGCGGAAGAGGGCCGTGTGCAGGTCAACGTCGGCGCGGGTGGTGTCCGGACACATGAGCGCCATGTTGTGGAACGGCGTCATGAGCACGCCGCGGTTGGCCATGAACAGGTGGAGGAACTCCTCGAGCTCGTCGTCGTGGGCCGCGGCCGACTCAGTTCCCGTGCGCGGCGCAGGCGAGGCGAACCGGTACTCCGCACGGGCGCCCAGCTGGCTGATCGACCACGGCAGGTCGAACTGAGCCAGCGCGGCCTCCACTCCCTCGCGGAAGGCGGTGGCCAGGGTGATCATGTGCGCGAACGCGGCGTCGGTGAGGACCTCGCCCAGGGTCGCGCGCATCGCGGCGGTCGACAGCACGTTGCCCGACAGCGTGCCGCCCACGCCGCCCACGTCGACGAGGTCGGCCTCCGCGTGCTGCATCACGCGATCGGCGACGTCCTGGGTGAGCCCGTAGGCACCGCTGGGAATCGCGCCGCCGATGCTCTTGCCGATGACGAAGATGTCGGGCTGCAGCCCCCACGCGGCGGTGCACCCGCCGGGGCCGGCGGAGATGGTGTGCGTCTCGTCGATGAGCAGCAGGGTGCCGGTGCGGGTGCACAGCTCTCGCACAGCGTCGAGGAATCCCGGCTCGGGCAGCACGATGCCGATGTTCGTCATCGCCGGCTCCATGATGAGGACGGCCACCTCGCGGTCGCGCAGGCCGCGCTCGACGGACTCAAGGTCGTTGAACTCCGCGACGACGCTGGTCTGCGACACCGGCACCGCGGGGCCGACGTTGCCGCCGCGCGGCGCGGTCGAGCCGTCGGG
>CAYFLO010000239.1:0-792 GCA_964343995.1 uncultured Bifidobacteriaceae bacterium | reverse complement strand
CCCGGTGACCATGCGGGCGATCCGCAGCGCCCAGCGGTTGGCGTCGGTGGCGGTGAGGCTGAACGACCACAGCGGCGGCCCGAAGCGGCGGGCAAGCTCGGCGCCCACCCACGCGGCGTCGGTGCTCGGCATCATCGTCGAGATGCCGCCGAGCTCGCCGATGCGGTGCTGCACGGCAGCAACCGTGGCGGCGGGGGAGTGGCCGGCCATCGCGGCGGTGTCACCCAGAGCGAAGTCGACGTACTCGTGACCGTCGATGTCAGTGACCCGATTGCCATGGGCGGTGGCCAGATAGAGGGGGTACCCGCCGGACCACTTGTTCATCCACGTCATCGGCACCTGCCCCAGCAGGTGGGTCGAGGCCTCGTAGGCCTCGCGCGAGAGTGGCGTGCGCTGGACGTGCAGGGCGCGCTCGTCCTGAAGCAGGGATGCAAGGCGCGTGCGATCGATGGCGGTCATACCGTCCTCCCGGGCCTCAGTCTGCACTGATGGGGCGGCCGCGGTGATGGCGCGCCCCCATCTATGCGATCCTTGAGGCAACTTTGAGAGTGGGAGTCGCCATGATGGGAAGAGCAGTTGCCGGAGTCGCCGTCGGTCTGGTCGTCGCGGGGGCACTGGCCGCGCCTGCGAGCGCCACGGACTGGGTGAAGGCCTTCCCCTCGGGCTCGGACATCTCTGCTTCTCTCGGCACGTATGCCAGCACCCCCATCGTCGACTCGGGGAAGGCGCCGAAGGGCGGTTGGTACCCCTGCGCAGCCTTCACCGTGCCGTCGTCCCGCACCGTCGTGAGTG
>CAYFLO010000238.1:0-3203 GCA_964343995.1 uncultured Bifidobacteriaceae bacterium | reverse complement strand
GGGCCTTCTCCAGCGCTCCCCCGATGCCGAAGCCGTCGAAGCGCTGGCCGTCCATGTCGAGCGCGGCGAGACCGCGGGCCGCCTGTCGGCGCAGGTCCTCATACTGCGCGCCCTGCACCACCCCGAGAAGCGCCTGGTACGGACGCTCCGGGCTTTCGCGCGTGAGCCGCGCGTGCTCGACCAAGCAGCGCTGCGCCCACGCGTGCGTACGCGCAACCGATCGCTCCTGGTACTCGCGGGTGTTGAGCAGGGTCGTGCACTCGTCGAACGCGAAGATGAGGTCGGCACCAATCTGGTGCTGCACCTGCATCGACACCTCCGGGGTGAAGCGGTGCAGTGATCCGTCGATGTGCGACCGAAACGTCACGCCGTCGTCGTCGACGTGGGCCATGCGGTCCTTGCCGGCCGCGATGACGTCGTCGGCCTGCACCGTCGAGGCATCCATGGCCAGCACCTTCTTGAAGCCCACACCCAGGGACAGCACCTGGAATCCGCCACTGTCGGTGATCGTCGGACCGCCCCAGCCCATGAACGCCGCCAGCCCGCCGGCCTCCTGCACGAGGTCGGCTCCCGGCTGCAGATACAGGTGGTAGGCGTTGGCCAGGATCACCTGGGCGCCGAGCGCGCGCATCGCCTCCGGCAGCACCGCCTTGACCGTGGCCTTGGTGCCCACCGGAGTGAAGGCGGGCGTGCGGATCTGCCCGTGCGGGGTGGTGATGGTGCCGGCACGCCCGAGCGGGCGCCCACCGCTGGAGTCGGCGAGCTCAGCATCGACGGTGAAGCCGAAACCGGTCACGCCCGACTACCGCGCTGAGGCGGGGATGACACCCATCCGTCCGGCATTGAAGTCCTCCATCGCCGTGAGGATCTCCTCGCGGGTGTTCATCACGAACGGACCGTAGTGGGCGATGGGCTCCTTGATCGGCCGCCCACCCAGGAGCAGCAGCTCCAGCGTCGGCGACGCCGCGTCCTGGCGGGCATCGGCCTGCAGGACGATCGCATCGCCGTCGGCGAACCAGGCGAGTTGGCCCTCGGCCAGCGGCGCCTGCTCGATCCCCGCCGTGCCGCGGCCGGACAGGGCGTAGGCCATCGCGCTGAACTCCGGATTCCAGGGCAGGTGCAGCCGGGCACCGGGCTGCAGGGTGACATGCGCATAGGTGATGGGCGTCCAGGTGATGCCCGGACCACTCACCGGACCGAGGTCGCCGGCAATGACGCGCACGAGCGCGCCGCCGTCGTCATTGGTGGCCAACGCCACCGACGACGCCGAGATGTCCTGGTAGCGCGGGGCGGTCATCTTCAGTGACGCCGGCAGGTTGACCCACAGCTGCACGCCGTGGAACAAACCACCGGACTGCACGAGCGACTCCGGCGGAGTCTCAATGTGCAGCAGACCCGATCCCGCCGTCATCCACTGCGTGGCACCGTCGGCGATGTGGCCACCACCACCGGTGGAGTCCTGGTGGTCGAAGGCGCCATCGATGATGTAGGTGACCGTCTCGAATCCGCGGTGCGGATGCCACGGGGTGCCCTTGGGCTCCCCCGCGCCCCACTCCACGGCACCCATGTGATCCAGGAGCAGGAACGGATCGGAGTCGCGCAGCGACATCCGACCGGGGAACGGACGGCGCACCGGAAAGCCCTCGCCCTCGAAGGTCGCCAGTCCGGTGACCACCGAGCGCACCGGACGCACCGTCGCCTGAGCATCGGGCGCAGGGATCCGGGGCAGGACGAGCACGTCGTCGACGGATACCGCAGGCATGCGCACCTCCAAGTAGTTGATACTTAAACTAACATGGATCGATCCGGCCGCATTCCCGGTGACCACTGTGACGTCAGGGACAGCAGGAATCGTGAGCATTCGCGAGCGACAGCATTGACAAGAAAATCTCGCGCAAACACCTTGCGGCAGTGCAACGAACGGCCGTAGAACTCTCCCACCGAGCCGCAAGGCACGGGTCGACAACCAAGACAGGCCCAGCGTCGAGAATCGCCGAAAGGTGGATTCACCAGACTCCGCAAGGAGAAAGGGACGGGTCCCGTGTGCTGGCGGGGCTGCCGGTGGAGGACGTCGAGACGGCGAGAACGACCCCGGGGAACGCGCAAGCGGCCCCGCACGACGCGCCAGCGCGCGAGTGGTGGAGAGATCCGCGGGGACGGGCGCCGTCATGGCAGGGCCCCTCGAACTCAACCTTCGAGGGGCCCTTGCTCATGACAGCGCAGTGTCAGGGGACCCTGGCACCGCGCGACCCCAGTCAAGGCCATCACGGCCACGGAATCACGTCGCCACGCCGGTCGGCTGGTCAGCACCGCCCCGTCCCCCACGTCCATCGGGGCGCAACCGCGCCACCGTGACGTACGGTGACGGCGTGACTGACTCGCGAATGCGCCCCGCTCGAGCCGCCCTGCGCCGTGCAATCGGGCTGACCCTGGGCGCGCTGCTGCTCATCCCGGTCACCGCCCCGATCGCCCATGCGGCGTCCGACGTCCCCGCGGGACTGGAGTCCTACTACTCACAGCAGCTCACGTGGGCACCGTGCTCGTCATCGTCCTCACGTGACGACCGCAAGCGTTGCGCGTGGGTGACGGTGCCGCTGGACTACGCCAACCCCGGCGGCGAGACGATCCGCCTGCGCGTCGCACGCTGGGCCGCCACCGGTGCGCACCGCGTCGGCTCGCTGCTCGTCAACCCCGGCGGCCCCGGCGCCAGTGGCATCAGTTTCGGCGGCTACGTCGCCGCATCGTCGAAGGACCTCGCCGCCGCCTACGACATCATCGGCTGGGACACCCGCGGCGTCGGTGAGTCCGCTCCGATCACGTGCATGACCGGACGCCAGACCACCACCTATCTGCGCACCGACGACACCCCGATGACTCCCGCGCAGGAGCAGGCCTACCTCGCGCAGCAGAACCTACTGGCGCAGGGCTGTCTGACGATGTCGCCGACCGTCGCACGCCATGTGGGCACCGAGAACACCGTGCGCGACATGGACATCCTGCGGGCGGTGCTCGGCGACGCCCAGCTCAACTGGCTGGGGGCGTCGTACGGCACCTACCTGGGCGAGCAGTACCTCCAGGCCTTCCCCACCCACGTCGGACGCATGGTGCTCGACGGCGTCGTCGACCCCTCCTTCGACTCGATCACGCTGTCGAAAGGACAGTCCGACGGGTTCCAAACCGCCCTGGTGCGCTTCGCCGCCGAC
>CAYFLO010000237.1:0-3211 GCA_964343995.1 uncultured Bifidobacteriaceae bacterium | reverse complement strand
CCGCATGCGGCCAGCGTCGTCATCACCTTCGTCGACACCCCGAACTCGGTGTTCCACGACAAGTTCGGAGGCATCACGCCGCGGGCCCAGGTGATCGGCACCGGCCGAGCAGTGATCCTGCGGGATAGTCGCGCGTACGAGGCCACGTGGACCCGTCCGTCTGCCGATGCACCGATGACGCTCACCGGACCTGATGGCACGGCAATCCCGCTGCATCCGGGCCAGCAGTGGTGGCTGCTCGCCGACGTGCGCCGCGAGGCGCGCATCCGCGCGACGATCACCGCCGACACGACTCCTGGGAGCTACGCGAGCCAGAGTGCCAGCAGTTCCTGAGCGGTGCGCTCAGGTTGCTCGGCATTGGGCGAGTGCCCCGCATCGGGAATCTCCACTCCTGACGTGCCCCAGCGCTGCGCCATCGCGCGCTGCTGCGCGACCGGCCATGCGTCGTCATTCTCGCCCCATACGACGTGAGCGCGAAGCCCCGCCTCGATGCGCGGGAGCACGTGTGCGGACAGGTCCGGGTGCTCCATGAGGATGCGCCCGCAGGTGATCAGCTGAAGCGGATCATTGGCGAGCCAGCGTCGCTCCAAGAACTCCGCGACGGCGGGCGACGGCGCCACCCGCCCTCGCTCAGCGTCACGCGCCACCTTCAGCGGCCAGATCTCCGCCAGTGTCATGGTCGGTAGCGCAGAGGCCAGCATGCCCACCGAACTCTGGTGCGCCTCGGGGATCGCGCCGGGACCGGAGCAGAAGGCGGTGAGCGAAGCCGGACGCACGACACCGTCGATAACCGCCTGCTGGGCGACCAGACCGCCGAAGCTGTGGCCGAGCAGGTGCGGCGCATCGGTGCGCGAGAACCTCGCGGCGGCCAGGGTGATGACCTCGGCGACGTCGTGGGCCAGCAGCGGCAGTGTGTAGTCACGGGCATCCGCTGATGCATCCGATTCGTGCTGGCCGAGCTGGTCGAACGTCACCACGCCCACGCCGGCCTCCATGAGCAGGGGAAGCAGCGCCAGGAAGTCCTCCTTGCTGCCGGTGTATCCGGGTACAAGCACCACCCACGTCGTCGCGTCGCGCACGCCCCCGTGGAGCACCGCACGCCGCGTGCCCCGCACCGGCCACACCTCTGCGGCGACGCCGGCAGGCAGGTCGATGAATGGCGGAATGCTCACGACGGGCACGGTAGCCGGTGTGGTGCGCGGCTCGCGGAGTCTCGGAGGCCGACCACCGAAGCGTTCATGCCCCGTCTCCCCCGCGGCCATGGGCGCGTGGCAGACTGCTGGCCCCTACGCACGCAAGGGAGCCCGGTGGACGCCATCGCCGACGAGCAGCGGCACGTCGATGCCTGCTACGCGCGACTGGACGATCTCACCGTGCACCTGGCCGACCGCATGGCGGCCATCAGCGCCGCTCCCGGCACGGGCACCCCCCAAGACGAGCTGGAGCGCCAGGCCCTGTTCGACAACGTCGTGCAGCAGTCGGCCGCCGCGAGGGCCGCCGCCACCCGACTGTGCTTCGGCCAGATCTCGCTTCGCGACGGCGACAGCCGCCACATCGGCCGCATCGGCCTGCGCGACGATGCTGGGGAGCCGCTCCTGCTCGACTGGCGTGCACCTCAGTCCGCCGGCTTCTACCAGGCCACATCGATCGAGCCCATGGGCATTGCTCGGCGACGACGCATCGTGCTGCGCGACCGCACGGTCACCCACGTGGAGGACGAGGACCTCGACGATCCGGTGACGATGCCGCACGACGCTGCCGTGGAATCGGTGGCCGCTCCCCGCGACGGGCGCATGGGCGACATCGTCGCCACCATCGCCGCCGACCAGGACAGCATCGTGCGCAGTCCGCTGCAGCAGATCACCGTGGTGCAGGGTGGTCCCGGCACCGGCAAGACGGTGGTGGCGCTGCACCGAGCCGCCTGGCTGCTCTACACCTACCGCGACCGCCTGGCCAAGGACGGTGTGCTCGTCATCGGGCCGTCGACCACCTTCCTGCGCTACATCGACCAGGTGCTCCCCAGCCTGGGCGAGACCGACGTGGTCCTGCTCACCCCCGGCCAGCTGTATCCGCCGGTGTCGACGCGGCTCGTCGATGCGCACGAGATCGCCGCGATCAAGGGCGACCTGCGCATGGCCAAGGTCGTCGCCCAGGCGGTCACCCAGCGCATCCGCGTGCCCGAGCACGACGTCGCGATCACGCTGGACGACGGGGCGACATTGCGCCTGCGCGCGGCCGACCTCGCCCAGGCGCGCCGCAACCTGCCCCGCAGCGGCTCGTTCCACGCCAATCGCGAGCCGTTCCTGCGCCAGCTGCTCACCATGCTTGCCCGTGATCGCGCGACTCAACGTCGTGAGGACGCCGACGACCCTGAGGTGCGCGCCGAGATCATCGCCGACCTCGTCGACGAACCCGCCGTGCGGCGCACGCTCAACCTCATGTGGCTGCCCACCGATCCCGAGCAGGTCATCCGTCGCCTGCTCAGTGATCCGGACGCGTTGGCGCGTGCCGCGGCCGGCGTGCTGTCGGCGCAGGAGCAGCGCCTGCTGCTGCGTCCGGCCGACGCACCGTGGACCGTCGACGATGTCCCGCTCCTGGACGAGGCGGCCGACCGACTGGGCCCGTGGGTGGCACCGTCGCGCACCACGGCGCGCGCCCACGCCGACGATCCAACCGAGCTGTACGTCGACGACGGTCGCGAGCGCCACACGACGACCCTTGCCGAGCGCGCCATCAGCGACCGGGAGTGGGTGTTCGGGCACGTCATCGTCGACGAGGCGCAGGAGCTGTCGCGCATGGCGTGGCGCGCACTCGCACGTCGCTGCTCGCGGCGCTCGATGACCGTTGTCGGCGACCTCGCGCAGACGACGCATCCCGCCGGAGCACGCACGTGGGAGGAGGCCCTGGGCTGGGCCCGCGAGCGCCTTGACCTGCACACCCTCAGCGTCACCTACCGCATCACCCGCCAGACCGCCGACTCTGCGACGCGCGAGCTGCTGGCCGCCGGTGGCACGCCGCCCGTGCTCCACCCCATCCGCGATGGTGCACCCACGCAGGTCCGCACCTGCACGCTGCCGCAGATCGCCGACGACATCGTGCGCTGCTCCAAGGACGAGCCGGGGCGCATCGGAGTCATCGTTCCCGACGGCTGCTACGACGAACTTGCGACGGCACTCGTGGAGTTCAGCCCCCGTTTCGGAGCCGGCGACGA
>CAYFLO010000236.1:0-3236 GCA_964343995.1 uncultured Bifidobacteriaceae bacterium | reverse complement strand
CGCAGCACCTCGTCCCAGTCGGCGAGGTCGGTGTCGGCGGCGCTCGCCTCGACCATGATCCCAGCGTTGGCGATGACCGCGTCGAGCCGACCGAAGCGCGCGACCGTGCGGTCGACGATCCCTGCGATCACCGCGGGATCGGCACTGTCGCCGACCTCCACCGTGATGCGCTGATGCCCCGCCGCGACCTGCGCCAGACGGTCCGCCCGACGCCCGGTGATCACGACATCCCATCCGTCGACGGCCAGTCGCTGGGCGATGGCCGCACCGATGCCGGTGCCTCCTCCTGTGACCAGGGCGACGCCCACGCCAACCTCCCGAGTGACCGTTTGGGGGCGAACGATAATCGCTACACTCGCGCCCATGCCCGAGTCTTCAGGATTCCTGCCCCCGTACACCGCCAGCGGGCGCAGCGCCCTCGTGCCGGACATGCCCTGGTACTACTCCGGCACCCTGCTCACGGTCGAGTACCGCACCGATCCGGCCAAGGTGCGCGCGATCCTGCCGCCCGAACTCGGCCTGGCTCCGGAGGATCCCGGCGCGGTGGCGTTCATCTGGGCCGACTGGCAGTCGTGCAGTGCGAGCGGCGAGGAGTTGCTCGATCCGTCGCGCGCGCAGTACCTCGAGGCGTTCGTCGTCGTGCGCTGCGAGTACAAGGGCGTCACCTACAGCCGCTGCGTGCTCATCTGGGTCACCACCGACTTCGCGATCGGACGCGGCTGGTTCCAGGGCTACCCCAAGAAGCTCGGCAGCATCTATGTCACGCGCCCCTACCGCTTCGGCAAGGCCACCGCGCGCCTCGCGCCGGGTGGCACCTTCGGGGCGAGCCTGGCCGCCTACGACCATCGCCTCGCCAGCGCCAAGGTCACCCTGCGCGAGCCCAGCCCCACCAACGGCTTTGTCAACGGCCACCCGATGGTCCACCACCGCTTCATGCCGTCGCTCGTGCCGGGAGCGGGCATGTCGCTGTCGCAGATCGTGACGATGTCCGGTGTGCCGGGTGAAGCCGATCTCGGCGAGCCCTGGGTCGGCGATGCCGAGCTCACTCTGGCCGACAGCCCGTGGGACGAGCCCGCATCGCTGCTGCCCGTCGACGAGATCATCGCCGGCTACTACCGCGAGGTGGGCGTGGCCTTCGGCGGCGGCACTCTCCTGCACGACCAGTCGCAGCCGATCTAGCCGGTGGCGTGAGCAGCGCATGACCGCCCCGCGCCTGGTGAGCGTGCTTACCGAGAACTGGACGATGGCCGATCCGCGCGATCTGCGCGGCCTGGTGCGCATGGCCCAGGAGGCCGAGGACGCCGGCTTCGACATGGTCATGGTGAGCGATCACGTGCTCCTGGGCCCCAGCGCCGGAAGCGCCGGGCGCATGGCCAACCCCCGCGACTACGCGATGCCCGGCAACCAAGATCCGGCCACGCCCTGGCCCTCCAACCTCGTGCTGCTGTCGGCGATCGCCCAGGCCACGTCACGCATCCGTCTCGGCGCGATCGCGCTCATCGCCCCGCTGCGGCACCCGCTCGTACTTGCCCACGACCTCGCCGCGCTCGACCTGCTCTCCGAGGGGCGCCTGGTCATCCAGCCCACAGTGTCGTGGCATCGAGACGAGTACGACGCGATCGGTGTCGACTTCACCCGTCGCGGCCGGATCCTGGACGAGCAGCTGGAGATCATGCGCCTGGCCTGGGGGCCATCACCCGCGTCCTACGCCGGCGAGCACTTCTCGTTCACCGATGCCTACGTCGATCCCAAGCCCTTCACGCCCCAGGGTCCGGCGATGTGGTTCGGCGGGGAGCACGTGCACGAGCGGATCGTCGAGCGTCTGGTGCGCTACGGCTCGGGGTTCCATCCCGTCGGTCGCGTGCGCGAGGACGACGTGGCCCTGCTCAAGGAGTCGCTCGCGCGGGCCGGGCGATCATGGGACGAGTTCGAACTGGTCGGGGGCACCCGGGTGGAGTTCCCCGACGACCACTCCTGCGCTCCGCTGGGGCCGGCACTGGAGGAGATCCCGCGCCAGCAGGCGCTGGGGTTCACGACCTTCTGCATCAAGCCGAGCATCTTCATCGACGACCGGGCCGACCATGCCGCGTTCTGCCGCGAGGTCGTGCGGCGAGTCGACGCCATCAGCAGCTGAGGCGACTGAGGCACCACCGGTCAGCCGAAGACGACCGTGCCGTGGTCGTTGAGGAAGATCCGATCCTCGGCGAAGAGTCGCACGGCGCGGGCCAGGGTGAGCCGCTCAATGTCACGTCCGATCTCGGCCAGGCGCTCGGGCTGCTCGCGATGCGACACCCGGTGCACCTCCTGCTCGATGATCGGGCCCTCGTCGAGATCGGCGGTGGCGAAGTGCGCCGTGGCGCCGATGAGCTTCACTCCCCGCTCGTGGGCCTGGTGATACGGCCGCGCGCCTTTGAAGCCGGGCAGGAACGAGTGGTGGATGTTGAGCGCGCGCCCGGCCAGGTCCTCGCACAGCTGCGGGCTGAGCACCTGCATGTAGCGGGCCATCACCACGAGGTCGACGTCGCGCTCGCGCACGAGCTCGCGGATGCGGTCCTCGGACGCGGCCTTGGTCTGCGCCGTCACCGCGATGTGCTCGAACGGCAGTCCCCGGCTCTCGACCATCTCGCGGCAGACCTCGTGGTTGGAGACCACGCCGACAATGTCGACGGGGAGTTCGCCGTTGCCCCACCGGTACAGCAGGTCGACCAGGCAGTGGTCGTATTGCGAGACCAGGATGAGCACGCGTCGACGGTCAGACTCGGCCCGCACCGACACCCGGGCGTTGAAGCGATCCATCTTGGCGTGGACGAGCGTGTGGATCGCCGCTGAATCAGCCACCGGGGTGTCGAAGCGGGTGCGCGAGAAGAACAGCCTGCTGTCCGGGTCGGAGTACTGCTCCTGTTCGAGCACATTGGCCTCGACATCCAGCAGCGTGCCCGTGAGCGCGTGGATGATCCCCGGCCCGTCCGGGCAGGTGAGGGTGAGGATCTGGACCGGCATGGAGGGCAGCCTAGGCAGCGGTGCAGCGGTCAGGTCGAGGGGTGGGGAGTCCACTCCGCTTGCCCCTCGGCAGTCATGATCGACACCGCATCGACGGTCGGATCCACCCGACAGTCCAGAACGAGGGGTCCTTCGGGGCGGGCGAGCCATGACTGAACGACCTCGACGTCGTCCAGTCCCTTCACCGTCACCGCCTGTGCGCCCAGTGCCCGTGCCACCGCGGCCCAGTCACGCAC
>CAYFLO010000235.1:0-3244 GCA_964343995.1 uncultured Bifidobacteriaceae bacterium | reverse complement strand
GCGCGTAGTCCCACTCGTATAGAGCGTGGTGGATGTCGATGCCCTCGTAGCACTGCAGGCGAATGAGATCGCGACCGAGCATCTGCGCCAGCGTGCGGGCCAACTCGGTTTTGCCGACGCCGACCTCGCCCTCCAGCAGCAGCGGCTTGCCGAGCTTCAGGGCCAGCAGGAGCGACGTGGCCAGACCGCGGTCGGCGATGTAACCGCGGTCGAGCAGGGCGTCGGTGAGGGTCGGGACGGTGAAGGAGCGCACGTCGACGTCAGCGGACATCGGGGAGATCCTGCGAACTCAGGAGCCGTTGACGAGGTCGGCCAGGGAGCCCGACCCGAGCTTGCCCTCGCGCGCCAGGGTGTTGCGCCACGCGGTGCGGATGTCGCCACCCTCCTCGGCGAACCCGTCGAAGGTGATGTCCTTCATATTGCGGCAGGCCTTGGTGGGGCTGCACTCGTCGTCGAGCTCCTCGATCCCGGCGGGGGCCTGCTGCCAGATGCTGCGCAGGACGTCGCCGGCGTTCTCGCTGTCCGCTGACATGGCACCTCCACTCCCCAGGAGCCCGAATGTCCGGGCTTTCTGCAGGCTACCAACGGTGCGGGGATCCCGCAGCCCGGAGCCGCCGCGCTAGCGTGGGGGAGCCGGCTCGAGAGGCCGCTGCTGACCGCCCGAATGAAGGAGCGACCATGACCGTCCTCTACGACATCGTCCTCATCCTGCACTTCATCGGCCTGGCCTCGCTCCTGGGCGGTTTCATCGTCCAGATGCGCTCGCCCATCAAGGGCGTCAACCCGGCGATGCTCCACGGCGCGCTCACCCAGTTGGTGACCGGCCTGATCCTGGCCGGGCTGGCGGTACCGGTGGGCGAGACCCTCAATACCGCTGTGGTGACGATCAAGCTGCTCGTCGTGCTCATCATCACCGTGCTCGCGTTCGTGGGGCGCACGCGCAGTCGCCGCGATGCCGCGCAGACGCCGCTGTGGGGGATCATCGGCGCGCTCACGCTGCTCAACGTGATCATCGCGGTGTGGCCCGGGGTCGTGCAGGGCTAGCGACTCCCAGAGGGGGACGTCACGGCGTAGCCGCGACCTCCCGATGGGTCACGGCGTAGCCGCGACCTCCCGATGGGTCACGGCGTAGCCGCGACCATGAACCCCTCGGCCAGACGCCCCTCCGGCAGTCCGGCGGCCTGAGCGGTCATCGTCATCCACCCGCGCACCCGCGACTCCAGGTCATCCATGTGCGCGGTCTGGCTCTCATGCGCGCGCAGCGCCGCAAACTTGGCGTCGACGTTGTCGGTGACATCGATGAAGGTGTCGGGACGATCGGTGGCCATCACCCACACCTCCGGACAGGTCCACGGCTCCAGGTGCTCGTCGATGAGCAGCGACGGGTGCGCGAACGGGTTGCGCGCATCGGGGTAGACGGCCTGGATCGCGGCCTCGCCGGCGGCCATGTGGTCCGGGTGCGACGCGGGGATTCGCGCCCAGTTGCGCTCAGGAGACTGGATGAGCATGCGATCGGGACGCACCTGGCGGATCACCCGGCTGATGTCGCGACGCAGGTCATGGGTGACGGTGAGCTCGCCGTCGACGTAGCCCAGGAACCGCACGTCAGCGACGCCCAGACAGGCACCGGCGGCGCGCTGCTCGGCCTGCCGGATGGCGGGGATCTGCGAGCGCGGCACGTCGCGGTCGACGCCGCCGGCATCACCGTTGGTGACAATTGCGTAGGTCACCTCGACGCCTGCGTGCGTCCACGCCCGCACGGTGCCACCGGCACCGAAGTCGACGTCATCGGGGTGGGCCATGACCACCAGGACGCGCTCGATGCGGTGGCCGTCGCGGTTGGTGAGCAGGGGGTCGGCTTCGCTGGGGGTCGTCGTCACCCGCGTCACCCTAATGAGGAGGGGAAGGAGCGGCTCCTGAGCGGTCGGCACGCGCGCCTCACAGGCCGGAACTATAAAAATCGGACATTGAGGTCAAAAAACCCGGAAGTTACGGTTCGTCACACTCGTCACTTCCGACACTTTCATGTCAGAGTAGGGACGTGCTTCCCCGCCGACCGGGGCGCCGAGCCCTGCTCGGTGCCCCCGCCTTCCGCCGTCGCCGGCATGTGGCCGTCGCCTCGGCGGTGGGAGCACTCCTGGCGGTCATTGTCCTGCCGGCCTCCGCTCTTGCCGACTCCTGGACCCCTTCGAACTGGACCGGCGAAGCCGCCGGTCCGCCCGTGCCCGGCACCGGCCTGCCCCCGGCCGCCGTCCCCAACATCACTCGCGGGATGCCGCCGGCCTACGACCTGTCTCCGCTGTACGAGGGCCAGGCGCAGTGCGATCCCACCGCCAAGCCCGGAACGCAGGCCCTCGCCGACCTCATCAAGGCGACCTACGGCGCCAACCAGACGGTGTGGATCCCGCGTGCGTGCGACATCGGCGACACCAGCGAGCACAAGGAAGGACGTGCTCTCGACTGGATGACGTCGGTGCGCGATCCCCAGCAGCGCGCGAATGCCGAGGCGTTCCTGGCCTGGCTGCTCGGGCCCGACGGCCAGGGCAATGCGTACGGCAACGCCATGCGGCTGGGCGTCATGTACATCGGCTGGAACGACCGCATCTGGCGCGGATACGACATCCACCGCGGCTGGAGTGAGCTCAAGGGCTGCTTTGCCACGCCCGCGACTGGCAGCGACACCACCTGTCATCGCAACCACATCCACATCTCGCTCACCTGGGACGGCGCCAGCGGACGCAACTCCTTCTGGTCGGGCAACCCGATGAACGTCCCGTACTGCCCGCCGCAGAAGGCGTCGGGGTCGGTCGCCAGCCCTGGTCGCGCGAACGACGCCACCCCGGTGGGGCCGGTGCGTGTGATCGATACCCGCTCGGGCGCTGGAGTACCGCAGCGATGCCGCCTGGCGCAGGACCGCGAGAGCGGTGACAGCAATCGCATCGTCGCCAAGGTCACCGGCCAGGGTGGCATCCCCGGCAGCGGTGTCGCCGCAGTCGCAGTGACCGCGTCGGCGCTCGCGTCGACCGCACCGGCCAAGCTGCGCATCTGGTCGCCGGGCGAGGGAAAGTCCGATGTGGTCGCGACCCCGGGTATCAACCAGGACGCGAACGGCACGGCGATCGTGCCGGTGTCCAGTGACGGCACCATCGCGCTCGCGCTGTCGGCCGGCTCGTCCGACGTCGTCGTCGACGTGACGGGCTGGTACGGGCCGGCCGACAGCGCGAGCGCGATGGTGCCGTCACTG
>CAYFLO010000234.1:0-3258 GCA_964343995.1 uncultured Bifidobacteriaceae bacterium | reverse complement strand
CCGGGCATCTGCCCGTTCGGCTGGCCGGGCATCTGCCCGTTCGGCTGGCCGGGCATCTGCCCGTTCGGCTGGCCGGGCACACCGTCGGCGCGCACCATCGCGACGCGTCCGGACTCATGGCTGCCGTTCCAGTGGCCGAGCGCGTAGCCGCCGGCACCGGACAGCACGACCAGGCCAGCGGCCACGATCCCGCCGATCGCGATGAAGGCACCGTTGCTGGACTTCGCCGGGGCCACGGCGGGCGCCGCCGCAGCAGCGGGGACCGGCTCGGGAGCAATCGGCTGCGGGGTGGTCGGGTTCTCGTCGGTCATCTCATGCTCCTTGTCACGGCTTGCATCGGTGAATCGTGGGTCGTGCGCGCGTTCTGCGCTACGTCCCACTGTGGTGCCCGGGTGTGCGGTGACCGTCCCGGACATGTACGGGGAATGTCAGGACGGGCAGGCCGACCACAGGCCCTGGCCACCCGCACGGGCCCGGTCCTGGGCCGCCTGGAGCTCGGCCTGCCACGCCGACGGGTTCGGGCCGTACTGCCGCTGCCGGGCGAACCCGCGCTCGACCTCGTCGAGATTGACCAGGAGCAGCCCGTCCGGGGTTTCCTTCCATACATAGGCCAACGTGCGCCCGTAGCGGTCGGTTGGACCCTGAGACGCGTCGAACTCCAGCGTCACCTGCGCGCCGTCCAGCAGCTGCTTGGCGTAGTCAGAGGCCTGCGGCCCGAAGCACTCCACGGGGGAGTTCGGCTTGACGGTCTCGGGTGTGTTCATCCCGATGAGGCGCACCGTGGTGTCGTGTCCGTTCAGGAGCACATGCAGGGTGTCGCCATCGACCACACGGATCACCGGCACGTGCGCGACGCTCGGCCCCCGCGGAGCACTCGGTGCGGGGACGACGGGGCCCTGGATGGCCGCCGTTGGAGCGGTCGACGTGAGCGCGGTCGGCGCAGCCGCACTGCAGGCGGCCAGAAGCAGTGACGCGACGAGAAGGACCGCGGCCTTCCGCGGGACACCCCAGGAGTGCGAGGGTCAGCCCTCGGAGGCGTTGCCCAGGTCGGCGAGCTTGGCGTAGACCTCCGCAGCGCGGTAGCGGCGGTGGCCGCCCAGGGTGCGGATGCTGTCGAGCTTGCCGGCCTTGGCCCAGCGGGTGACCGTCTTGGGGTCGACGCGGAAGAGGGCGGCGACCTCGGAGGGGGTGAGCAGGCGCTCGGGCTCAGGGGCGACCGAGGACATGGCACCTCCTCCAGGGCGGGAACGTCGGTCGGCCGACGTCCGGTGGGCGTGGAAGGTCACTCTATATCCCCTACGTCCCAATTGCCCCACAGATCCCCCGGGGTCCGCTCGTGGCGCCCGGGGCGAGCAGGTACTCTTCCCTCCACGTAAGACACGCCATCAACCACGTGAGCCGGGGCCTCGACCCCGGATGAGGGGGTCGAGCCATGGGGCGCGGCCGTGCCAAGGCAAAGCAGACGAAGGTCGCCCGGGAGCTGAAGTACGGCGGCCCCCAGACCGATCTCGCCCGCCTGCAGGCGGAGCTCACCAACTCCAAGGGTGAGCCGCTCGACAACACCATGGACGTGGTCGAGGATCCGTACGCCGACGATCCGTACGCGAAGTACTACGACGACGAGGACGAGGAGCGCCCCGGCGCCTGAGCCGATCCGGTCCGTTCTGCTCGATCAGCGCGCGTGCGCCCCCACCAGCGTCACCGCTCCACCGCTGCCGCCTTTGGCCTGGGCATCGCCATGCTCACCGTCGCGCCGCGCGCGTACCGTGCCGCACGTCCACGCCGGCACCCCGCGCTGCGCGAGCAGCGCCAATGCAGTGGGCGCCGCATCGGCCGCGACGATCGCCACCATGCCGATGCCCATGTTGAAGGTGAGCTCCATGTCGCGGGCATCGACCTCACCGATGCGCGCGATGACGTCGAAGACCGGTGCGGGCGACCAACTGGCGCGGTCGATGCGGCGCCCACTGCATTGGCGCTGCTCGCGGGCGATATTGGCCGCGAGCCCGCCGCCGGTGACGTGGCTGAAGGCGTGCACCTCGACCGCGGCTGCCAGTGCCAGGCAGTCGCGCGCGTAGATGCGCGTGGGCTCCAGCAGCTCCTCGCCCACCGTGCGCCCGAACTCCGGCAGGGTTGCCGACAGGCCCGGGCCGGAGCCCTGGAGCAGCACGCGCCGCGCGAGTGAGTAGCCGTTGGAGTGCAGTCCCGAGCTGGGCATCGCGATGACGACATCGCCGACGCGCACGCGGTCCGGGCCGAGCAGTGCGTCACCGTCGACGATGCCGGTGCCGGCACCGGCCACGTCGTACTCATCAGGCTCCATGAGACCGG
Organism: uncultured Bifidobacteriaceae bacterium; assembly: GCA_964343995.1. Lineage (GTDB taxonomy): Bacteria > Actinomycetota > Actinomycetes > S36-B12 > S36-B12 > JBAWXR01. Next base: position 927 of record CAYFLO010000234.1, on the reverse strand, counting down.
GGTGCTCGGCGGTCTCGCCGCCGACGAGCGCGCAGCCGGCCTGGCGGCAGCCCTCGGCGATGCCGCTGACGATCGCCGCGATGCGCTCGGGCACAACACTGCCGACGGCGATGTAGTCGGTGAGGAAGAGCGGCTCGGCTCCGCACACGACGAGGTCGTCGACGACCATCGCCACGAGGTCGATGCCGATGGTGTCGTGGCGGTCCAGGGCCCGGGCGACGGCGATCTTGGTGCCGACACCGTCGGTCGAGGTCGCCAGCACCGGACGGTTCAGGTGGCGGTAGCGCGAGAGGTCGAACAGGCCGGCGAAGCCGCCGACGTCGCCGATGACCTCCGGGCGCATCGTCGAGCGCACCGATGCGCGCATGAGCGCCACCGCGCGCTCACCGGCCTCGACATCGACTCCCGCGGCCGCGTAGGCCGTCGGACGTGCATCGGTCACGGACGGTCCAGTGCATCGGCCGCCGGGCCGGCGAACCGCTCGGTGTCCTTGAGCACCCGCCGCTCGATGGTCTCCAGCACGTGCTTGTCGCGCAGCTCCGGCTCCGGCAGCGGCACCGGGTAGATGCCGTCGAAGCAGGCCCGGCACAGCCGCTCGGCCGGGATCGTCGTGGCCTCGGTGAGGCCGTCGAGCGAGACGTAGCCCAGGGAGTCCGCGCCGATCGACGTGCAGATCTCGTCGACCTCCAGGCCGCTGGCGATGAGTTCGGCGCGGGTGGCGAAGTCGATGCCGTAGAAGCACGGCCAGGTGACCGGCGGGCTGGAGATGCGCACGTGCACCTCGCGGGCCCCGGCTTCACGCAGCATGCGCACCAGGGCACGCTGGGTGTTGCCGCGCACGATGGAGTCGTCGACCACGACAACCCGCTGGCCGGCGAGCACCTCGCGCAGCGGATTGAGCTTCAGCCGGATGCCGAGCTGGCGGAT
>CAYFLO010000233.1:0-3283 GCA_964343995.1 uncultured Bifidobacteriaceae bacterium | reverse complement strand
CCGCCGAGGTCACCGCCCTCATCGGCGCCACCGCAGCAGCCGCCACCGACATCGCCTCGGCATGCGCGGGGTTCTGCTACGGCGTGGCCATGGCCGATGCGCTCGTGCGCGCCGGCACCGCCCGCTACGTCCTGGTCATCGGCGTGGAGAAGCTCAGCGACTGGACCAACCTCGACGACCGCGGCTCGGCATTCCTGTTCGCCGACGGAGCCGGTGCCGTCGTCATCGGACCGTCCGACGTGCCGGCGATCAGCCCGGTCGTGTGGGGAGCCGACGGCTCGCAGCTTGAGGCGATCACGATGACGCAGTCGCTCATCGACTACCGCGACAACGCCGGCGACGTCTTCCCCGCCCTGGTCATGCAGGGTCAGCAGGTGTTCCGCTGGGCCGTCGGCGAGATGAGCAAGGTCGCCGAGCTGGCCCTGGAGGCCGCGGGCATCACCGCCAACGACCTCGATGTGTTCATCCCGCACCAGGCCAACATGCGCATCACCGACGCGATGATCCGCCACCTGGGGCTGCCGGAATCCGTCACCGTGGCCCGCGACATCCAGACCACGGGCAACACGTCGGCCGCCTCGATCCCGCTGGCCATGGACCGCATGCTGGCCGCCGGCGAGGCCCCCCACGGAGGCACGGCCCTGCTCATCGGATTCGGCGCGGGCCTGGTCTACGCCGCCCAGGTCGTGACCCTGCCATGATCACGTCCCAGGGCAGCGCCCGCTAGCTCCACCCCCGGTTTTCCGTCCCCACCGCACCATCACACGAGAGGAAAGAACATGAGCGAGACCCTGTCGGGCCTGGCCGTCATCGTCAACGAGGTCGCCGGCGTCCCCGTCGCCGACGTCACGATGGAGAAGTCGTTCGTCGACGACCTCGACATCGACTCCCTGTCCATGGTCGAGGTCGTCATGGCCGCCGAGGACAAGTGGGGCGTGAAGATCCCGGACAGCGAGGTCAAGAACCTCAAGACCGTCGGTGACGCCGTCACCTACATCGACGCCAACAAGTAGGCACCGAGCAGCATCGGGAGGAGCGCGGATGGTCACGCAGGTCGTCGTGACGGGGCTGGGCATGACCACCCCGGTCGGTGGCGATGTCGCGTCGTCCTGGGCGAATGTGCTCGCGGGCCGCACCGGCACCGTGCGCATCACCGAGCCGTGGGTCGAGGACCAGCCGTGCAAGATCGCCGGCCTCATGGCCGTCGACCCGGCCGACGTGCTCGACCGGGTGGAGTCCCGGCGCATGGACCGTGCCCAGCAGGCGGCCCTCGTAGCCGCACGCGAGGCGTGGGCCCAGGCCGGCGCTCCCGCGGTCGATCCGGACCGGCTCGGCACGGTGATCGCCACCGGCATGGGCGGCGTCACGTCGCTCATGAACGCCTACGACACGCTGCTCGAGCGCGGACCGTCGCGCATCTCCCCGCACATGGTCACGATGATCATGCCCAACGGCCCGGCGGCGATCGTCGGTCTGGAGGTCGGCGCCCGCGCCGGTGTGCACACGCCGGTGAGCGCCTGCGCGTCCGGGGCGGAGGCCGTCTCCTACGCCGCCCGCATGATCCAGACCGGCCGCGCCGACGTGGTCGTGGCCGGTGGCACCGAGGCCGTCATCCACCCGATCACCATGGCCGGGTTCTCGGCCATGCGGGCGATGTCGACGCGCAATGACGATCCCGGCGTGGCCTCGCGGCCCTACGACGTCGAGCGCGACGGGTTCGTCATGGGCGAGGGTGCGGGTGTGGTGATCCTGGAGAGCGCGGAGTTCGCCGCCGCCCGCGGCGCCACCGTGCTGGGCGTCTACGGCGGCTCCGGTCTCACCTCCGACGGCCACCACATCGCCCAGCCCGATCCGGACGGCTCCGGTGCGGCCCGGGCGATCACCCTGGCCCTGCAGGAGGCCGGCCTCGCGCCGTCCGACATCGCCCACGTCAACGCCCACGCCACGTCGACGCCGCAGGGCGATATCGCCGAGGCCGTGGCCATCCGCAAGGCCCTGGGCGGCGCCACCGACGCCGCCATCGTCACCGGCACCAAGTCGATGACCGGGCACCTCCTCGGTGGTGCCGGCGCGGTGGAGTCGATCTTCACCATCCTGGCGCTGCGCGACCGTCTCGTGCCGGCCACGGCCAACCTGCACGTGCAGGATCCCGAGATTGACCTCGACGTCGCCCAGGGCGCACCGCGCCCGCTGCCCGCCGGTGACATCGCCGCCCTGAACAACTCGTTCGGGTTCGGTGGGCACGATGTCGCCGTCATCTTCAGGAGCGCCTGACATGACCGAGCTCGATCCCCGCTCCCCCCGGGCCCGCCTCACCGCCTTCTTCGACAACGGTGAGTTCACGACCATCACCCCGGAGGACGACCGCGGCGTGCTCGTCGGCGTCGGCCGCGCGCATGGCACCCATGTGGTCGTCTTCGCCACCGATCCCACCGTGCAGGGCGGTGCGATGGGCTTCGAGGGCTGCCGCGCGATCGTCACCGCCTACGACCGCGCCTTCGCCGACTCCGCCCCGGTCATCGGACTGTGGCACTCCGGCGGCGCCCGCCTGCGCGAGGGTGTGGCCAGCCTCGATGGTGTCGGTCGCGTCTTCGCCGCCATGACCCGCGCGTCGGGACGCGTTCCGCAGATCTCCGTCGTGCTCGGCCCCGCGGCCGGTGGCGCGGCCTACGGCCCGGCCCTCACCGACATCGTCATCCTCGGCCCGGCCGGGCGCATCTTCGTCACCGGCCCGGAGGTCGTGCGGTCGGTCACCGGCGAGGACGTCGACATGGAGCGCCTGGGCGGCCCCGAGCCGCACGGCCGCCGCTCCGGTGTTGTCCACGTCACCGCCGACACCGACGAGGAGGCCTACGAGCAGGCCCGCACCTTCGCCACGCTCCTGGGCCACCAGGGATCCCTCGACCTCGATTCCGTGGCCGACATCGACCTCGCGGCCGAACTGCCCGATTCCTCGCGCCGCGCGTACGACGTGCACCCGATCGTCGAGCGGTTCCTCGACGAGGGCACGTTCATGGAGCTGCACTCCAAGTGGGCACCCAACATCGTCGTGGGCCTGGGGCGCCTCGGCGGCCGCACCGTCGGCGTCGTCGCGAACAACCCGCTGCGCCTGGGCGGGTGCCTGGATTCTGCGAGCGCCGAGAAGGCTTCCCGTTTCGTGCGCATGTGCGACGCATTCGCCGTGCCGCTGGTGGTGCTCGTCGACGTCCCCGGCTACCTGCCCGGTGTTGGCCAGGAGTGGGAGGGCGTCGTGCGCCGCGGCGCCAAGCTGCTGCACGCATTC
>CAYFLO010000232.1:0-3285 GCA_964343995.1 uncultured Bifidobacteriaceae bacterium | reverse complement strand
CTCCTGGGTGGCGACGAGGGACTCATCGACCGGGGTGGCGCATTCGCGTGCGGGGTAGCCCGCGATCGCGCACACCAGGCCGTTCTGCGTGCGCACCGATGTGGCCGCACGCAGCACGTCGAACGCGCTGGCATCGGCGGGCACCTGGATGCACTGCGCGGTGGCCGGGGCCGGGGTCTCGCCCTCGGGAGCGATGGCGGCGGGCCCGGGGTCGATGACCAGGGCAACGCGCTTGTATCCCGCGCGCTCGGGGCTGGATCCGCAGGCGGTGGAGAAGGAGGGCGAACCGCTGGGAGCGGGAGGTGCCGCGTCGCCGCCGCCGACGGTCAGGCGCCAGCCCTCCACGTCGCCGTCCTGCGGAACGATCGCGGCCGGCCCCGCCGTGGCATAGGTCCATGAGCTGCCATCGCCCTGCCAGAACGACCAGTAGCGGTAGGCCGCGGCATGGGCGAGCGGCGCGGTGATGGCGACGGTGGCGGACGCCACTGCCCCCGCGACCATGCAGGTCGCGAGGGCAGTGACGATCCGCGACGTCATGCGCGGCGCATGCTCGAGGTGAGGGTGGTGACCAGGTTGACGCCGCCGAACGCGCGCGGGCTGCTGCCCGTCACGCGCGCGACCTGAAGCAGCATCCCCAGCGCCGACGTCGGCGCACTGCCGGCGGTGAACCGAGGCGCATCGGCCTTCAGTGCCGCGGTCGCCTTGGTGATCGCGGGCTTGGCCGTGTGCGCGGCCGCGAGGTCGAGCACAGCGGTCGCGGTCGCGTCGGCGTCAGGCCCGTCGCCCAGGCTCGAGGCGAGCATGCCGGTCGACGAGACGGCCGTGGCCAGGTAGGACAGCGCGTTCATCGTCACGTTCGCACCGCACTTCGGCGTCCCGGTCGGCTTCTGCGTGGACACCTGCCCGAACGCCACGAGCAACCCCGCGGCCGCCTGGCTCGTGGAGAGCGCATCGACCTTGCCCCCGGCCTGGTACGGAAGGCCGCCGCCGGCGGCGCACGGGCTGGCCACGCCGGCCAGGAACGCCTTGGCCTTGCGGTAGACCGGCACCTGGAAGTTCGGTGCCTGCGTCATGACCGCATTGAGCGCCAGTCCGGTGGAGTTCGCGTCCGACGCGCTGCCGGGGAAGTAGGGGAAGCCGCCGTCGGATCGCTGCTGCTTCATCAGCCACACACCCGCCCGCGACGCCGGATCGACGACGTTCTTCGCCGCGGGGGAGTCCTGCACCTTGGGCGTGGCATCCAGCGCCATCAATGCCAGAAGCGCCATGGCGGTGGAGTTGGTGTCCGGGCCGGTGCCCTTGGTCGCGTCGACGGCATCGCAGGGCTTGGTCAGGTCGGCGCGGTACGCCTGGAAAGAGCCGTCGGCGCACTGCTGGTTGATGAGCCAGTCGACCGCCGCCTTGTCCGGCGCGATGCCATTGACGGTCAGGCCCAGGATCGCCAGCGACTGGCGGTACACGCCGTCGTAGGTCGGGTCCTGGCTGCCGTACAGGCCGATGGTGGACGACGGTGCGGCGTGCGCGGCGGGCGCAGCGGTGGCGACGACCGACAGGGACAGGGCGGTGGCCGCGACCGCGGCCAGGGTGAACTTCACGTGGTGCCTCTCGGGTGAGCGGTCCGGTGCAGGACGCCCGCATCACTCCCGAAGGCCTGATGTGGACTCCCGTCCGTTACCTCGACGATGGGAGCCGCTCGCGCTCGCCAGGTGCTCCGACTCCCCGGCAGGCCGGGATCACGGTTGCGGGACAGCGCCGGGATTGCACCGGACTTCCCCTGGACGTCGAACGCGTCGATTCAGTTGTGGTCGGACCGTCTCACGCGGGCCCGGGCGGAGTCAAAGGCCGCGTGTTCGGCGTGGCGAGTGACCACGAGTGATTAATGGGGCGACAGGCCCATCGGCCCATAGGCGCGACGGTCATGCTCGTACAGCGACACGGCGGCCACACCAGAGTCGAGCAGCTCGCGCCAGGTCTCACCGATCCAGGTCTCCGCGTCGGACTGGGTGGGGAAGTCCTGCGAGCGCGGGCGATCGCCACCTGCGGGAGTCACCTCACCGCCGTCAGCGGACTCGTACGACCACCACCACATGCGTGCTCCCCTCGCGGATGTGGATCGAACCTGCTGGGCTACGACTTGGGAAGAACGGGTTGCCCGCCACGACGCACACGTGGCTTGGGCACGCGGAAGCGGCGCAGCTGAAGGCTGCGCAGGATCGCGTAGAGCGCGATGCCCGAGCGGTCCTTGGGATCGGGGAAGGCTTTGCGGGCGCGCGACTGCAGCTGCACGACGAGCAGGATCGTGTCGACGATGATGACCGCGGCGAAGGCGAAGAACGCCAGCGTGACCCAGTTGGACACCGATGGGTTGCGGATGAATCCGGCGGCGATCACGCCGATGGCGACGAAGATGAAGAACTCCGCCGCGGTGAAGCGGGAGTCGACGAAGTCGCGGGTGAAGGCCTTGGCCGCGCCGCGGTCGCGTGCCGGCAGGTAGCGCTCGTCGCCGGCAGCCATCCCCACGCGGGCGCGCTCGCGATCGGCCCGGTCGCGCTCGCGCACCGCCTTGCGGGCCAGCTTGGGGTCCTTGGGCACGGTGAGGCGCTGCTTGCGGGCGGCCTGGGCCTCGCGACGCGACGGGGTGGGGCGGCCCTTGCCGGAGGTGTGGTCGGTGCCGTCGCCTGGTGTGGACGCGACGGTGGCGTCCGTCGAAGGGGTGCGGCGACCGAACAACTGCATGGCCGGGGAGCCTAACGGGTGGACGGGCCGGCCACGCGAGCGAGCGCGGGCCCGTAGTCTGAGACGAAGCAGCGCCGCGCGGGTGGTCCGTGCGGCACCGGTGTGAAGGCGAGGACCCCATGGGCCTGTGGCAGCGATTCAGCCTGATCTTCAAGTCGAAGGCGAACCGCGCGCTCGACGCGGCCGAGGATCCCCGCGAGACGCTCGACTACTCCTACGAGAAGCAGCTTGATCTCCTTCAGCAGGTGCGCCGCGGCGTGGCCGATGTCGCCACCAGCCGCAAGCGGCTGGAGATCCAGATCCAGGGACTCACGCAGCAGGAGACCAAGCTCGAGGGCCAGGCGCGCGCGGCGCTGGCCGGTGGCCGTGAGGATCTCGCCCGCGAGGCGCTCACCCGCAAGAGCGGACTGCACCAGCAGATCGCCGACCTGCAGCAGCAGTTGGCCGGTCTGCAGGAACAGGAGGAGAAGCTCACCGTCACTGCCCAGCAGCTTCAGGCCAAGGTCGAGGCCTTCCGCACCAAGAAGGAGACCATCAAGGCCACCTACA
>CAYFLO010000231.1:863-3319 GCA_964343995.1 uncultured Bifidobacteriaceae bacterium | reverse complement strand
TCCAGCCGCCCGCGGCCCAGCGCGTCGGCGCACCGCAGCGCGGGCAGTGCAGGTGAGTGCGCCGCCAGTGGTCAAGCGCCACCGCGGTGACCGCGAGGCCGGCGTCGCGCGGATCGAGCAGCTCGCCCACCTGGCGCAACTCGCCCCACGAGGCGTCGTTCCATGCGGTCAGGTCGACGTCGTCTCGGGAGTTCGGATGCCAGGCGAAGCAGGCGGCACCGTCGTCGTCCAGGCCCAGGTACGTCAGGTCGCCGTCAGCAGAAACACCCAGGCCCTCCACCTCGGAAGCCGGAACAGACACCAGGGACGCGCGCGCGTTGACGGCCGAGTCGAGAAGCAGCCCGCCCTCACAGGCCACGATCACCCGGCTGGCCGGATCACGCCGGGCCTGCTCCTGCCACGCCTCGTCACCACGACGCTCCGCGGCCCGATCGACGACCGCGCGCGACAGCAGCAGGTTCGACAGGAGCACCCGGTCCGGATCCACGCGGTCGAGCCTATTGGTCACGGCGAGATCGGCTGAGCCGTCCGATGAGCCGTCCGCGAGGCGCAACCACACCTGTGTCGTCACGCGTGCCACGATGCAGCAGGCCCGCTTCCGCACGACAGGACACCCGCGTGAACGTCTTCATCCGCCAGCTGACGGGCATTCGCTTCGTCGCTGCCGCCTGGGTGCTGCTCTACCACCTGCAGGGCCCCCTGGCGATCGTCGGCATCCTGGCGATCCCCGGCGTGGGCGACGTGCTGCGCGTGGGCCGCCTGGGCGTCGACCTGTTCTTCGCGCTCTCGGGCTTCATCCTCACCCACACCTACCTCACCCGGCTGGGGCCGCGGCTGTCGGCGCGACGCAGCGCCGACTTCTGGTGGCTTCGCCTGGCCCGCGTTTATCCGGTGCACCTGGTGATGATCGTCATCGCCGGTATCGCCGTCGTCGCGCAGGCGAAGGTCGCGCACGAGGCCCTGCACCGCGACTGGCTCAACCCGATCGACCTGCTGCGCAACCTGCTGCTCATCCAGGAGTGGGGGCCCAATCCGCAGCGCGGCTGGAACTTCGTGGCGTGGTCGCTGTCAATGGAGTGGCTGGCCTACCTGCTCTTCCCGCTCATCGTGCTCGTGCTGTGGCAACTGGCGCGGCGCTCGCGCGCGTGGGGCCTGATGGTGCTGTGGGTCGCGGTGCTCGTGCCGCTCATCGTCTACGGCCTGGGGCGCTCGGACTCGTACTACACCGATCACTGGGGCTCGACCATCCGCATCCTCACCGAGTTCACCGCCGGCGCACTCACCTACCTGCTCGTGCGGCGCGTGGTCGACGAGACCGGCGAGCCGGGGGCGCGCGCCGAGCGCATCGCCACGATTGCCTCAATCGTCCTGCCGCTGCTGGTCATCGCCGGGGCGGTGTTCTTGGGGCAGTGGGGTCCGGCCCAGCCGCCCGTCGCCACCTCCGCCGGTCCCGACGCCGAAGCGCTGCCGCCGTACTTCCACCTGCTGCTCGTGCCGCTGCTCATCGCCTGGATCGGCGCCCTGGCGATCTCACGCCGCGGCCTGGCGCGCGGCCTGTCGACCCGCACGCTCGTGCTCGGCGGCTTCATCTCCTACTCCCTGTACATGACGCACCTGGTGTGGCTCGGGCTGTGGAAGGCCGGCATGAATGCCGCGCACATCCGCAGCGGCGTGCTCTACGACGCTGGGGTCGTCGCCCTCATCGTCGGCGCCCTGCTCATCGCCTGGCTGATGTGGCGATTCGTCGAGGAGCCCGCGCGCGAGTGGATGCGCGGGCTCGTGGGGGCGCGCCGCACCCCGACCGAGGAGGCCGGCGAGCGCCTGGCCACGACGGTGGAGGCGAACGTGCCGCTGGCCGATCCGATCGCTGTGCCCGACGTGCCCACTGATCCGATCGGGCCGGCGTCGAGCGATCCCGCGGCGAGCGCGCCGCAGAAGCCGGCTACCCCGCAGGAGTAATCGCGGTGGCGCCCCAGGCCTGCAGGTCGGCCAGCGGGCCGCTGGTGTCGGGACGCAGCACCTCGCCGGTGGCGACCATCGCGAAGCCCGCGTCGACATCGTCGACGTCGACCCCGCGCAACTGCGACCAGGCCAGGCGGTAGATCGCCAACTGCAGCGGATCAAGGCCCTGGGCGGATCCGGTCTTCCAGTCGATGACGTCGTAGCGCCCGTCGCGCTCGAAGACCGCATCCATCCGGCCGTTGATGACGCGCCCGCCGAGCAGGAGCGCGAACGGCTCCTCCACCGCCACGGGCACCCAGGCGGCGAATGGGCCGTTCTCGAATGCGGCCTTGAGCTCCTCCAACTGCGCATCGGTGGTGATGTCGGCATCGGCGGCACCCGGGAGGTCATCGGGATCGAAGAGGGCCTGCTGGCCGTAGCGCGCCTCGATCCACGCGTGCAGGGCGGTGCCGCGTCGGGCCGCCGGGGCCGGTTTCGCCGGCATCGGCCGGGCG
>CAYFLO010000231.1:0-853 GCA_964343995.1 uncultured Bifidobacteriaceae bacterium | reverse complement strand
GCTCGCGCGGGTGCAGCGCGCGTGCTTCAGCGAGGAGCGCGGTGACGGAACGGTCCCACTCACGCACGACTGGGTCGTCGCTTGCCGCCGCCGCATCAAGTCCCGGCAGGGTGTCGGGCGCCTCCAGACGCTCGCGCACGCGGCTGGCCACCTGATTGCGCGCGGCGGCACGCGCGGAGTCGACCGGGGCCGGCCATGGCATCACGGTGTCGGCCAGGCCACGCGCGGGATTGGTGCCGTCGGGCGCCGGCTCCCAGTGCACGACCGTGCCTGCGCCGTCGACAACGGCCGCGTGCACGTCGAGCAGCACCGGGTGCGGTCCGCGCTGATCCTTCTGCGTGGGTCCCCACCAGTGGCCGCTCACGACGAGCCCCCGCTCGGCGCGGGTGAGCGCGACATAGGCAAGCCGCCTGGCCTCGACGGCCTGATACGCGGCAAGGACATCGCGGTACGCGTCGCGCTGCGAGGCAGTCGGCCCGTTGTCGGCCGGCGGATACGACAGCAGCAACGCCGTGGCGTCGTCGCGCACAGTCCACGGCACCTGGGCGGCCGAACCGACCCAGCTCTCGGCGCTGCGCCCGGTGGGGAAGGACCCGTCGCACAGGAACGGCACGAACACGTACGGGTACTCCAGGCCCTTGGCCTTGTACATCGTGATGAGCTGCACGGCGTCGGCACGACCCTCGGCATCGACGTCGACGTCAACATCGAACCGCTCGACATCGCGCAGGCGGGAGAGCAGGGCGCCCAGGCTGATCCGGCCGTCGAGGTCGGTGGCCTCGGCTGCCAGGTCGAGCAAGGCGGCGACTGCCCGCTGCTGCGATGCAGCGATATCGGGCGGAGCCGTGGCGAT
>CAYFLO010000230.1:0-3329 GCA_964343995.1 uncultured Bifidobacteriaceae bacterium | reverse complement strand
CTTCCTGCGGGCGATCCAGTTCGGCCAGGACGGCTCGTTCTCGTGGGAGGACATGTCGGCGCGCTACACCGCCGAGCTCGCCAACGGCCTGGGCAACCTCGCGTCGCGCGCCACGGCGATGGTGGGTCGCTACTTCGACGGCGAACTGCCGGCCGCCCACGACTTCACCGACGCCGACCGCGTCATCAGCGATGCGCTCGCGCGCACGGTCACCGCGGCCGATGCCGCGATGGGCGACCTCGACTTCTCCACCGGCATCGGTGCGATCAAGGAGTTCGTCGATCTCGTCAACGGCTACGTCACCGAGCAGGAGCCGTGGGCCCTGGCCAAAGACGACGCCAACCGCGACCGCCTCGCCGTCGTGCTCGTAACGATCTGCGAAGCGCTGCGCGGGCTGGCCGTGCTCTACAACCCTGTCATGCCCAAGGCGATGGCGGCGCTGTGGCATCAGTTGGGCGCCGCCGGTGTGCTCGGCCCGCTGCCCGCGCAGCGCATCGCCGACGTCGGCCGCTGGGGCCAACTGCCGGCCGGCACGCGCGTGACCAAGGGCGATGCCCTGTTCCCGCGCCTGGAGGAGCCGACCGCGTGAGCCCGCGCTCACGCGTGCCCGGCACGCCGCAGGCCCCCGAGCCGCCCGAGCCGCTGCACGGCACGGTCATCGACTCGCACACGCACCTCGACGTCCACGACATCGACCTGCACGGAAGTGACCTGCCCGACGCGGACCAGCTGCTGGCCGCAGCCGCGCAGGTGGGCGTCACCCGGGTCGTGCAGATCGGCTGCGACGTTGAGTCCGCGCGCGCGTCGGTCGCGTTCGCGCGCACGCACCCGACGGTGGTGGCCGGCGTGGCCCTGCACCCCAATGAGGCACCGCGCCTGGTCGAGCGCGGCGGGCGAGTGGCGCTGGAGCAGGCGTGGGCGGCGATCGAGGCGCTCGTCGACGACAGTTGCGTGCGCGCGGTGGGCGAGACCGGCCTGGACTACTTCCGCACGGCCCCCGAAGGCCGGGCCGTGCAACAGGAATCGTTTCGCTGGCACATCGACCTGGCCCAGCGCACCGACCGCACCCTGGTCATCCACGATCGCGACTCCCACGACGACGTCCTGGCCATCCTCGATGAGCAGGGCGCACCCGAGCGCACCGTCTTCCACTGCTTCTCCGGCGACGCGGCGATGGCACGGCACTGCGCCGAGCGCGGCTGGTTCATGTCGTTCGCCGGTGTCGTGACGTACAAGAACAACGATGCCCTTCGCGAGGCCCTCGCGGTCGTTCCCGACGACCTCGTGCTGGTCGAGACCGACGCCCCGTACCTCACGCCGGTGCCGTGGCGCGGCAAGCCCAACGCCTCCTACCTCATGCCGAACACCGTGCGGGCGATGGCGCAGGTGCGCGGAGTCGACGAGGCCACGATGTGCGCGCAGCTCACGGCCAACACCGTGCGCGCGTTCGGGGACTGGGGATGAGCTCGCTCCTGGGCGGCGGTGACATCCGGGCCCTCGCGGACGAACTGGGCGTGCGTCCCACCAAGAGGCTCGGGCAGAACTTCGTCGTCGACCCCAACACCGTCGAACGGATCGTGCGTGCGGCCGACCTCGCGCCCGACGACATCGTGCTGGAGGTCGGCCCGGGCCTGGGGTCGCTCACGCTGGCGCTGCTGCCGCACTGCCGCGCCGTCGTGGCCGTCGAGATCGATCCGGTTCTTGCTGCGCAGCTGCCGAGCACCGTGGAGAAGCGGGCGCCCGAGCTCGTCGATCGACTCACCGTGCGCGAGGCCGACGCGCTGGCCGTCACCGCCGCCGATGTCTCCTCGCCCGCGGGTGCCCCCACGGCCCTCGTCGCGAACCTGCCCTACAACGTGGCGGTGCCGGTCGTGCTACACCTGCTGGCGACCGTGCCGTCGCTGCGCACGGTGCTGGTGATGGTGCAAAAGGAGGTGGCCGACCGTCTGGCCGCCGAGCCCGGCGGCCGGGTCTACGGCGTGCCGTCGGCCAAGGCCCGCTGGTTCGGCACGGTGAGCTCGGCGGGGTCGGTGGGCACCCAGGTGTTCTGGCCGGTGCCGCACGTGGAGTCTGGCCTCGTGCGCATCGTGCGCGGCACGCCTCCGGCAAGTCACGCCGATCGGGAGGCCGTGTTCACCGTGGTCGACGCTGCCTTCTCGCAGCGGCGCAAGACCCTGCGCTCGGCCCTCGCCGGTATCGCCGGGGGCCCCGTCCGCGCCGAGGCCGCCCTCGTCGCGGCGGGCGTGGACCCGTCGCTTCGGGGCGAGGCCCTCGACATCGCGGCGTTCGCGCGTATCGCCGATGCTCTCGACGCGGCAGCGCCCGCGCCCTCCAGCACCTAGCCTGTCGCGCGTGGCCCCTGCCAGCGTGACCGCGCGCGTCCCCGCGAAGGTCAACCTTCAGTTGTCCGTGGGCCCGGTGCGCAAGGACGGCTACCACGAACTCGTCACCGTCTTCCACGCGGTGAGCCTGGTCGACGAGGTCACCGTCCGCGCGAGCACGTCACCCGGGGTGCACTTGACGATGTCCGGCCCGGGCACCGACGACCTGCCGGTCGACGACACCAACCTCGCGGTCAAGGCGGCCCTGCTCCTGGCCGAGCACGCCGACGTCGAGCCGGCCATCGACATGCATGTGCGCAAGGCGATCCCGGTGGCCGGAGGCATGGCCGGCGGCAGTGCCGATGCCGCCGGGGCCCTGGTGGCCTGCGATGCGTTCTGGCGCGCGGACACCTCGCGGGCCGACCTCGACGCCCTGGCCGCGCGGCTGGGATCGGACGTCACGTTCGCCCTCCACGGCGGCACCGCCATCGGCACCGGACGTGGCGAGGCGATCACGCCCGTGCTCACGCGCGGGCACTTCTCCTGGGTCTTCGCGCTCGCCGACGGCGGGCTGTCGACCCCGGCGGTCTACCGCGAGTGCGATCGTCTGCGGGAGGGACGACCCGTGCGCGAGCCATACGTGTCCGAACTGCTCATGCAGGCGCTGCGCGCTGGCGACCCGGTGCTCCTGGGCAAGGCCCTGGCCAACGACCTGCAGCCGGCCGCGCTGTCGCTGCGACCCGCGCTCGCCCGCGTGCTCGACCTCGCCGACGATGCTGGTGCCCTCGGCGCGATCGTCTCCGGCAGCGGGCCGACCTGCGCGCTCCTCGCGCGAGATCCCGAGCACGCATTGGACCTCGCCGTCGCCCTCACCAGCGCCCAGGTGTGTCGCACGGTCGTGCGCGCCGAGGGCCCGGTGCCCGGTGCCCGGGTGGTCGGCTGAGGATCGGCGGACACTGAGCGGCCTCGGACGGCCACCCCGCAGCCCGTTCGCGGAGGGCGAATCCC
>CAYFLO010000229.1:0-3335 GCA_964343995.1 uncultured Bifidobacteriaceae bacterium | reverse complement strand
GCCACGGCGGGCACCACCAATGCCGGCATCATCGACGACATCGCCGCGGCCGCCGACGTCGCCGAGCGCGAGGGCTGGTGGCTGCACGTCGACGGCGCGTTCGGCGGCGCCGGGCTACTCGCTCCGTCGGTCGCAGACCGCTACACCGGCATTGCCCGCGCGGACTCGGTGGTGATGGACCCGCACAAGTGGTGGTTCGCGCCGTTCGACTGCGCGGCTCTGCTCTACCGCGACCCGCGCGATGCCGCGGCCGTGCACTCCCAGGACGCGTCCTACCTCGACGTCATCCACACCGACGACGCCGACCTCAATCCCAGCGACCTCGCCTACCACCTCACCCGCCGTGCCCGCGGACTGCCGCTGTGGTTCTCGATGGCTGTCAACGGCCTGCAGGCCTACCGCGATGCGGTCGAGCACGGCATCGCGCTGGCGCACTACGCCGCCGATGCCCTGGCCGCCCGCGACGACTGCACGCTGGTGCGCCGCCCCGACCTGTCGATCGTGCTATTCCGACGCCACGGCTGGACGCTTGCGGACTACGCCGCATGGTCGCGCGACCTGCTGGACGAGCAGCGCGCCTTCGTCACGTCGAGCTCCTGGCGCGGGGAGGTGGTGGGCCGCCTAGCGTTCCTTCATCCGGCGACCACGACCGCCATGGTCGACGAGGTGATCGGGAGGCTGTCGTGAGCGCCCCCGGCCATCACCTGCCCGCGGCTTACCTTCCCGCCGACGGACGCCCGGTGCGGGTGAGCATCGGCACTCGGCCGATGGACCTGCACGACTGGATCGAGATCGACCACCTGCGGGTGGTGGAGTTGGATCACAAGGACGAACTCCTGCGCGAGCGCCACGACGAGGTGGTCGCCACCATGCCGCGGGGCGACGACGGGTCGCAGGAGGTCCTGGAGCTGCTCGTGGAGCACCTGCTCGCGCGGTTCCCCGACGTGTATGCGCGCGACGGACACAGCCGTGCAGCGATCGTCGACCGCCAACGAGACGTGACCGTGGCGCTTGACTCGGGCCATCCCATCGACGTGGCCGGTCGACTGGTGCAGGAGGACCTGTGCCTGATGTCGCACGTCGACGGCGCATGGATCCTCACGGCGGCGTCGCTGTGCTTCCCGTCGCGCTGGCGCCTGTCGGACAAGATCGGGCGCGACCTGCGCGCGATCCACGGCCCGGTGCCGTTCTATGAGGAGCGCATCGGGGCACCCGTCGACACCGCCTTCGACCGGCTGCGCCCGGAGACGCCCGTGTGGCGGATCAACTGGACGATCCTGGACGACCCCGAGCTCTTCCAGCCCGACTCGGCGACGCGTCGGGAGCCGCACGAACTGGTCGGCGACTTCGGCACGGCGTTGCATGTGCGGGTGGAGCGGCAGACCCTGCGCGCCCTGCCGCGCTCCGGCGACGTGCTCTTCACGATCCGCACCTACACCTGCCCCCTGGGCCACGTGGAGTCGATGCGCGCGGGAGCGCTCGCGCAGTTCGCCGACACCCTGGAGGCGACGGCGCAGCCGACGACCGACTACAAGGGCTGGGCCGGCTGGCGTGATGCCGTGGTGGCGTGGGCCAGAAGCGAGCGCAGCCCTAGCGGGTGAAGCGGTCGACCAGGCGCCACGCGAGCGGCAGGACACCGGCCGCGATGAGGATCTTGATGACGTCACCGACGAGGAAGTCGCGCACGCCGTAGACCCAGACCGACTTCTCGCCGAACCACGGGATGCCGAGGGAGTACTTCAGCCACACCGAGCCGATGACGTAGATGATGACGTTGCCCAGGAGCATGAGGCCGACGCTCTTCCAGAACCGGCGGGTGCCGCCGTTCTCGGCCAAACGCCCCACGACCGCGGCGGCGACGATGAAGGCCAGCACGTAGCCGAAGGTCGGGCCGCCGAAGCCGGAACTGCCCAGCCGGAAGATCGGCACGCCCAGGGAGCCCACGACGGTGTAGAGGACCATGGCCGAGACACCGCGCCAGGTACCCAGGGCACCCGCGGTCAGCACAACGGCGAAGGTCTGCAGGGTGATCGGGACGACCGGGTTCCAGGGCAGGTAGAAGGCCACCTGCGCGCTGGCCGCCACGAACGCGGCACCGGCCACGACGAGCACGACATTGCGCACCCACGCGGCGGGCACGAGGTCGGCAAGGACGCGTGGCTGGGGGGCGGTGATCGCCATGAGGGGCCTCCTGGGTCGAGCGGTCGTGGGGAGCCTAGCCGAGCGGCCATGCGGGAGGCCGTTGTGCTGGGTTATCCTGACCAGACACTCCTCTCGAGGCCGCTGGGGAAGGCGCATCTCGATGAAGGAGGGGTGATGGCATCCATGCTCGACGCCCGCGGGTCCGGGACCGCGCGGGGCATCGTCGTCGTCCACTCCTGCCCGCGCGCGGTTGCCCCGCACCTGGCGTGGGCCCTGGCCAAGGTGCTCGGGACGCAAAGCGCGCTGGAATGGTCAGAGCAGACCGTCGCCCCCGGCATGCTGCGCAGTTCGCTCGCGTGGTCAGGTCGGCCCGGCACGGGTGCTCGCCTGGCCAGCGCCCTCGTCGCCTTCACGTCCGTGCGCTTCGAGGTCACCGAGGATCCTTCGGCCGGGCGCGAGGGGGAGCGGTTCGCCGCGACCCCGTCGCTCGGGCTGCACCGTGCCACCATCGGCATCCACGGCGACATCGTCGTCACCGAGGATCGCTTGCGGGCGCTGCTCACCGGCACCGATCACCACGAGCGGTTGGCCGACGCCGTGCGCGGGGTGCTCGGCCAGGCATGGGATGACGAACTGGAGCCGTATCGATCCGCGGGGGCGGACGGAATTGTGCGGGTGCTCACCCCGGCCATCTAGCGCGACCGAGGCAGAGTGCGCGATGACCGCTACAGCGGGATGTTGCCGTGGAGGCCGCGAACACCGGGGGTGTCCAGCAGCACGCTGGCCACGCGGCGGCGCGTGTGCGAGGGCTCGACCACCTCGTCGACGACGCCGATCTCCACCGCGCGCTTGATGCCGCCGGAGATCACCTCATGCTCGGCGGCGAGCTCGAGCTCGACCTGTGCGCGAGCATCCTCGGGCACCTCCGCCAGACGTCGGCGATGCAGAATGCGGATCGCTGCGACCGCGCCCATGACGGCCACCTCGGCATCGGGCCACGCGAACACCTTGGTGGCGCCGAGCGACGCGGAGTTCATCGCCACGTAGGCGCCGCCGTAGGCCTTGCGGGTGACGACGGTGACGCGCGGCACGACGCACTCGGCGAATGCGTGCAGCAGCTTGGCGCCGCGGCGCACGACGCCCTCCCACTCCTGGCCCACGCCGGGCAGGTAGCCGGGGACGTCGACTAGCAC
>CAYFLO010000228.1:0-3364 GCA_964343995.1 uncultured Bifidobacteriaceae bacterium | reverse complement strand
GGCCTGAACCCCGCAATCGCGGCTGCCGCGGGTCTTGCTCCTGCAGAGTCAGGCGTCCTGGCCGTGCTGGCCGATCTGCCCTGCCTCACCCCCGCAGCGGTACAGGAGGTGCTCCACCTGTCCGACGATGACACCCCCGCCTTCGTCACCGACGCCGGCGGCACGGGCACGTCGATGTGGCTGTGCGGACCGGGGCACCCGGTGGCGACCGCCTTCGGCCCGCAGTCGCGCGAAGCTCATCGAGCGCTGGGGGCACGCGACCTCGTCGCACTGAACCCTCAGGTCCCGCTGGAGCAGGCTCGACGCGATGTCGACACCGACCACGACCTTGCCGCGGCCATCGCCCTTGGCGTCGGGCCCGCCACACGCGCGGCCGCCGGGACCCCGGTGACGGTGGTCTGCGACAGCGACGCACAGGTCAGCGTCGTCGATGACAACGGCATGCGTCAGGAGCTTCCCGCGACCGCCCTGGCGGGGCTGCGCCACGTGCGCGCCGGTCAGCGGCTGGTGCTCTGCGGAGGCCGCGCCTACCTTCCCTGACGGCGCACCTGCGCCGCGAACGGGCCTGCCCCAAGAAAAGCCCGAGGGGCCCGCGCCTGTCGGCGAGAGCCCCTCGGGAAGTCGGGGAAGCAGGAAACGAGGCGACTAGCGCTTCGCAGCCTTCTTGGCCACAGCCTTCTTGGCCACAGCCTTCTTCGCGGGAGCGGACTTCTTGGCCGCAGCCTTCTTGGCGACAGCCTTCTTGGCCGCGGCCTTCTTGGCGGGAGCAGCCTTCTTGGCCGGGGCGGCCTTGCTCACGATCTTCTTGGCGCCCGAGACGACCGCCTTGAACTCCGCACCAGCGCGGAACTTCGGGAGCTTGGTGGCCTTGATGAGAACCTTCTCGCCGGTGCGCGGGTTGCGACCGGTGCGGGCCTTGCGGGCCTGCGCCTCGAAGACACCGAAGCCGCTCACGGCGACCTTCTCGCCGCGGACAACGGCCTTCTTGGTCTCCTCGATGAAAGTCTCGACGATTTCGGTGACATCGCGCTTGCTCTGGCCCAGGCGGACGGCGACGACGTCGATCAGTTCAGCCTTGTTCACGAAAAACCCCTCCGGAGGGTGTCGGTGCCGGCCGGATGGCCAGCAAGGACAACCCTAGCCCGCACCATGTGCGTCGGCGAAATCGGCCCACCCGGAAACCGTTGCGCGGCAAGGCGATGGCGCTGCGGTTCAGCCGATCGTGGTCGGCTTGAACGCCGGACGAGTGGCCTCGAAGGCACTGATCGCATCGGCGTACTGCAGGGTGATGCCGATGTCGTCCAGGCCCTCCATGAGCCGCCAGCGCACGTAGTCGTCGACGTCGAACGCTGCCACGAGGTCGCCGGCCCGCACTTCGCGTGCCGCCAGATCGACGGTGACCGGGGTCGCGGGATCGGCCTCGATGATCGTCCAGAGCTGCTCGATGACGTCCTGGGGCACCTGCGCGGTGAGCAGACCGCCCTTGCCGGAGTTGCCGCGGAAGATGTCAGCGAAGCGCGACGACAGCACCACCGTGAAGCCGTAGTCCTGCAGCGCCCACACCGCATGCTCGCGGGAGGAGCCGGTGCCGAAGTCGGGGCCGGCGACCAGAATCGTCACGCCCTGGTACTCCGGGCGGTTGAGCACGAACGCCGGGTCCTTGCGCCAACTGGAGAACAGCCCGTCCTCGAATCCGTGCCGGGTGATCCGCTTGAGGTACTCCGCGGGGATGATCTGGTCGGTGTCGACGTTGCTGCGCCGAAGCGGAGCGGCCGTGCCGGTGTGTGACAGGAACTTCTCCATGACTGCTCCCTACCCTGCGGCCGTGACGAGATCGGACGGGGACGAGAGCCTGCCGCGCACCGCCGTGGCGGCGGCCACCGCCGGCGACACCAGATGGGTGCGACCGCCCGGACCCTGACGACCCTCGAAGTTGCGATTGGAGGTCGATGCGCTGCGCTCGCCCGGCGCGAGCTTGTCGGGGTTCATGGCCAGACACATCGAGCAACCGGGCTCGCGCCACTCGGCGCCGGCCGCAACGAAGACCTTGTCCAGCCCTTCGTCGATCGCCTGCAGGCGCACGCGGACCGAGCCGGGAACGATGAGCATGCGCACACCCGGGGCCACGGATCGACCCTGAAGCACCTCGGCCACCGCGCGAAGGTCCTCGATGCGTCCGTTGGTGCACGAACCGACGAAGACGGTGTCGACCGTGATGTCGCGCAGCGGCGTGCCGGGCGTGAGGTCCATGTACTCCAGGGCGCGCTCGATCGCCACACGATCGACCTCGTCGACGGCATCGGCCGGTGACGGCACGCTCGCCGACAGCGGCAGGCCCTGGCCGGGGTTGGTGCCCCAGGTGACGAACGGGCTCAGGGTGGCGGCGTCGATGGTGACCTCGGCGTCGAACACCGCGTCGGCGTCGCTGGGCAGCGTGCGCCAGTAGGCCACGGCGTCGTCCCACTCCTTGCCCTTCGGTGCGCGGTCGCGACCCTTCAGGTAGGCGAAGGTGGTCTCGTCCGGGGCGACCATGCCCGCGCGGGCGCCGGCCTCGATCGACATGTTGCACAGGGTCATGCGGCCTTCCATCGACAGGCCCCGGATGGCCGAGCCGCGGTACTCCAGCACGTAGCCCTGGCCGCCGCCTGTGCCGATCTTGGCGATGATCGCCAAGGTGATGTCCTTGGCGGTCACCCCGGCGGGCAGGTCGCCCTCGACGGTGATCGCCATGGTCTTGAAGGGCTTTAGAGGAAGCGTCTGGGTGGCCAGCACGTGCTCGACCTCGCTCGTGCCGATGCCGAAGGCCAGGGCCCCGAAGGCGCCGTGGGTGGAGGTGTGCGAGTCGCCGCAGACAACGGTCATGCCGGGCTGGGTGAGGCCGAGCTGGGGGCCGACGACGTGGACGATGCCCTGCTCGCGGCTGCCCAGGGAGTACACCGGCACGCCGAACTCCGCGCAGTTGCGCCGGAGCGCCTCGACCTGGGCTGCCGAGATGGGATCGGCGATCGGCTTGTCGATGTCGAGCGTGGGGACGTTGTGGTCCTCGGTGGCCAGGGTGAGGTCCGGGCGCCGGACCGGGCGGCCGGTGTCGCGCAAACCGTCGAACGCCTGCGGGCTGGTGACCTCGTGCACCAGGTGGAGGTCGATGTACAGCAGGTCGGGCTCGCCTTCGGCGCGCCGGACGACATGGTCGTCCCACACCTTCTGCGCGAGCGTGCGACCCATGAGCCCTCCCGATGGCCGGCGGCCGGCGCCACACCGGCCGTACAGATGGCGAGGGGGGCAGGACAGGAGTCCTGCCCCCCTCTTCGCGTAGCCCCGACGGGATTCGAACCCGCGCTACCGCCTTGAGAGGGCGGCGTGC
>CAYFLO010000227.1:1902-3369 GCA_964343995.1 uncultured Bifidobacteriaceae bacterium | reverse complement strand
TCCTGGCGGGCCATGCCGCGGGCGAGATGGAGCTCGGCGAGAGTCTCGCGGTCGGCGGTGCGCGACATCGAGTTGAGCACGGCGTTGAGCACCGACTCCGCCGCGGCGGGATCCCCGCTCTCGCGCAGGAGCTCGGCGTCGGTGAGCGACAGCGACGCCGCCAGTGCCGGGCTCACGGCAGCGGCGGCGATGGCGGCGGTGAGCTCGGCGTGGGCGCCGGCGGGGTCGCCGGCCTCCAGCGCCGCGGATGCTCGCCCGCTGCGCACCATCGCCTCGATCTCCCCATCGACCCCATCGGCCGAGGGGGCGTCATCCCGCAGGCCCACGGTGTAGCACCCCAGTGCCACCAGCGCAGCCAGGTCGGGGTCGGCGACATCGGCCAGGGACTCCCAGGCGCCGTCACCACCCACGAGCACGGCGCGGTTGTAGCGCGCGAGGTCGTCGTTTCCGGCAATGAGCGCGGCGGCGCCCTCCGCGTCACCGTCGAGTGCACGGGCAACGAACGCGGCTGTGGCGGGCCATTCCTGCGGCCGCTCGCCCGACAGGAGCGTCGCCGCGAGGCCGTCATGCCCGTCGGGCAGCACGAGCAGGCCGGCGGGCCAGGGAAGCACGCCGAGCGGCTGCGGTCGCATCACGGTGGAGTCCTCTTTCGGTCAGCGGTTGATGGGGTTGCCGAGGGTGTCGAACTGAGGTGGGCGCTTGATCGCGCGGATGGCGTTGCGCAGGATGATCGAGGCGGCATGATCAGCCCGACGCTGATCGTGGTAGTCGCCCACCTTGCGCCGCACACCGCCGGAGACCAGCACGACGTCGAGGTAGACGATCCAGCGACCGGACTCGCAGACGACCTCCGTCGTGGCGCTGAGGGCCTCCTCGCAGTACGGGACCGCCGGTGCCTCCCACGGGGTCGACGCGTCCGGGAACGCCGGCTCACCCATGGTCGGGCACCCCTCCCGCGT
This sequence comes from uncultured Bifidobacteriaceae bacterium, assembly GCA_964343995.1. Classification (GTDB taxonomy): domain Bacteria; phylum Actinomycetota; class Actinomycetes; order S36-B12; family S36-B12; genus JBAWXR01. The sequence continues at coordinate 2,410 of CAYFLO010000227.1, read as the reverse complement.
CGGTCACCTCGCGCACGATCTCGTCCGCGATCTGCTCGATGGAGGCTTGCACACGTGGGCTCAGGGCGTCCCCCAGTTCGAAGGATTCGCCCTCGACCAGCCACACGGTGACGTCCTGGGGGTACTCGTCCTTCAGCAACCACTGGGCGAATCCGAGGGCCTGGTCCCAGCGGAACCGGTGCAGGTTGCCGTCCGGCGGGGTGAGGTCGCGCACCTCCTCGCCCGGCACGCGGTGGACGACTCCGGGCTCCACCCCCAGGCGGCTGGCGTCGACGACGATCACGCGGCGCGCCCCGCGCATCGCGAAGGCCACGTCCATGCCCGCGGTCCCCCCGTCGATGAGTCGGACGCCGCTGGGCATGCCCCGCTCGGCGAGCAGGCGCACGAGCACCGGCCCAGCAGCGTCGTCTCCGCGCAGGAGGTTGCCGCACCCCACGATGAGGGTGTCGGTGCTGGGGGGATTGAACATGGTGCCCTTCGGTGGTGCGGAACCCCGGCGCACCTAGGG
>CAYFLO010000227.1:0-1892 GCA_964343995.1 uncultured Bifidobacteriaceae bacterium | reverse complement strand
GTGCACACCAGGCAGGAGTCGTACGAGTGCGCCACCTGGCCGAGCTCCACCGGGAAGTTCGGGTTCTCGATGGGGGTGCCGATGAATGCCTTCTCCATCGGGCCGACGTTGTCGCTGCCGTCGCGCGGCCCGATGTTCCAGGCGGTCGGGGTGACGACCTGGTAGTTGGCGATCTTGCCGTCCTCGATGACGATCCAGTCCGACAGAGCGCCGCGCGCGGCCTCCGTCGAGCCGAATCCCTTGCCCGACATCGGCTCGGTGGGCTTGACGTAGAAGTCACCGTGCAGGTCAAGCTCGCTCAGCCACTTCTTGGTCTGCGCGTAGTACTTCGGCGCCTCGTGCATGCGGGCGAGCACGCGGGTCATGACACTCGCTCCCTCGCGCCCGATCATGTCGACGACGAAGGGGTCGTAGTCCTGGTGCTCAGCAGCCCCGGGACGTCCGGCCATCATCTGCCGGGCGAGCGGTCCCACCTCGAGCGGGACGTAGCCCATGCCCGGGACGTCGTACCGCGGCGCCTTCGCCCACGTGTACTTGCCCTGGGCGGCGCCCTCGGCCGGGTCGATCGGGTCGGTCACGCCCTCCCACGGGTGGCGGGTGCCAGTGCCGCGGAAGAACGAGTGCGTGATGTCCTCGGACACCCGGGCCTGGTCGAAGTCGAAGTACTGCCCGTTGGCGTAGATGCCCGACCGCGACATCAGGGCGGCGTTGCGGCCGTCGACCGTCGGGTTCGTGTACAGCTCGGGGTTGAGGAACGTGCCGGTGGCCAGGAAGTTGCCGTAGCCGACGCCGTACTTGTCCAGGCCGATCTCCCGGCACCAGCGGTAGAAGAAGGCGAGGTCGCTGTTGTGCTGCGACTCGTTCTCATCCATCCAGGCCAGGAAGTCGTCCCACGTCTTGATCTGCAGGTAGCGGTCGACCGAGCAGCCCAGCCACTCGCCCTCGAGCCACTCGCGCGCCCAGTGGTCCAGGATCGCGTAGGACCGCGTGACGTCGGACAGGGTCGGCGCGCACATCACGCCGCCGGGGATCATGAAGGACGAGTGCGGCCACTGCCCGCCGAAGATCGCGTAGACCTCCACCGGGAGCTGTGACATCGTCACGCCCTTCTGGTAGCTGGAGCCCACGTACGGGGCGAAGCGGCGGGCCGCCTCCTCGTACGACGGCGCCTTGGCGTACTGCGCGGCCGTGAGGTCGGGCCCCATGATCGCGTAGAAGTAGCGCGGGATCGACTGCAGTGTCTCCGTGCACTGGGCGATGTTGCGCACCCGGGTGGCGTTCGGTGGCACGTAGGTCTGCCATGCCGTGTCGAGCGCGTAGCAGGCCTTGTACAGGTGGCTGCCGCCGCAGATGCCGCAGATGCGCGGCGTCATGATGAGACCGGCCTGGGGGTCCTTGCCCCGCAGGATGATCTCGAAGCCGCGGAACATCGCAGCCTCGGTCCAAGCATTGGTCACAACGCCGTCGGTGATCGTCACCTTGACGTCGAGGTCGCCTTCGACCTGCCCGAGCGGGCTGACGTGGAGGTCCATCGTGGTCATGAGTGTTGTCTCCTGTGAGTCAGTTCGCGGATGGGGGCGGGTTCGTCAGACGACGAACATGTCTTCCTTGGACCACTGCGGTGCGACGGCTCGCGACAGGCCGGCGAGGGCCATGTAGGAGCCGGCGTCCATGCCGGCGGGCTCGTCCTTGGGGATGACGCCCGCGACCTTCTGGGTCTTGAAGACCGTGCCCTTGGTGAGGTCGCCGAAGGGGAACCCGGGCTCGGTGCAGCCGGTGCAGGGATGGCCCGCGCGAGTCTTGGACGACTGGCGGTTCCACAGGATGCGGTTGCACGGCGAGTGGGTCATGGGGCCGCGGCAGCCGAACTCGTAGAACAGGCAGCCGGTGCG
>CAYFLO010000226.1:0-3370 GCA_964343995.1 uncultured Bifidobacteriaceae bacterium | reverse complement strand
TCAGGCGCGGACGACCTTGCCGGCCTTCAGGCACGAGGCGCAGACGTTCTGGCGCTTGGGCGTGCGGCCGATGAGCGTGCGGACCGACTGGATGTTCGGGTTCCACCGGCGCTTGGTGCGGCGGTGGGAGTGCGACACCGAGTAGCCGAAGCTGGGGCCCTTGCCGCAGATATCGCAGGTGGCAGCCACGGGGCACTCTCCTAGGTCATCGAAATCGGGTTCCGGCTCGGTGAGCCGGGGGTCGTGAGGCGGCCGGAGCCGCGACGGGAAAGGCTACCCGAGGCCGTGCGGGCACCCAAATCGTCCCTGCTCCTGACCGGTCCGGCGCCGCCATGGGGGTACGGTCCTGACGTGCCGACGGTGGTCACCGCGGCCCTGGTCCGCCAGTGGGCCGACCGGGCCCTCCATGCGCTGGGGCAGGCCCGTGAGGAGATCGACGCCCTCAACGTCTTCCCCGTGCCCGACGGGGACACCGGCACCAACCTCTTCCTCACCCTGGAGGCCGCCGACCACGAGGCGGCCCGGGCCGACGAGGCCGGGGCGCCGGTGGCGGAGGTCTGCACCGCGCTCGCACGGGGGGCGCTCATGGGCGCCCGGGGCAACTCCGGGGTGATCATGTCGCAGATCGTGCGGGGGATCACCGAGGTCATTGCCGAGCAGCCGGATGGTGGCGCCCTCACCGGTCAGGCCGTCGCCGACTGCCTGACGCGCGCGGCCGACCTCAGCTACGCCGCGGTGGCGCATCCGGTGGAGGGAACGGTGCTGTCGGTTGCGCGCGCGGCCGCCCAGGCCGCCGACGCCTGCGCGTCGGCGAGTGCGCGCGACGTGGCGACGGCGGCGGTCGAGGGAGCGCAGGAGGCGCTCGCGCGCACACCTGATCACCTGCCCGCGCTGCGCGATGCCGGAGTCGTCGATGCCGGAGGAGCCGGACTCGTCGTGATCCTGCGGGCCCTGGAGGAGACGCTCAGCGGTGTGCACCGTCACGAGCCGCTGCCACGGCCGACCGTCACCGCACCCGTCGAGGGCCATGCACCGCGCGAGGACTACACCGGGCCGGCGTACGAGGTGATGTTCCTGCTGGATTCCTCCGACGACGCGGTCGCGGTCCTGCGCACCGAGCTCGACGCCCTGGGCGACAGCCTGGTCGTCGTCGGTGGCGAGGGGCTGTGGAACGTGCACGTGCACGTCGACGATGCGGGTGCAGCGATTGAGGCGGCGCTGCGGGCCGGGCATCCGTCACGTCTGCGCATCACCCATCTGGGCAGCCCCGTGCGCAGCAGCGAGCGTCAGGGCCGTGCGGTCGTAGCCGTCACGCACGGCCCGGGCGTGGCCGACATGCTGCGTCGCGCCGGCGTGCACGTCGTGCCCACGGCCCCTCGGGCGCGTCCGTCGATCGGCGAACTGCTCGAAGCCGTGCTCGCCACGCGCGCGGCCCAGGTGGTGCTCCTTCCCAGTGACGCCGACGTGCAGCCGGCCGCCCAGGCGGCGGCGCAGGAAGCGCGGGCCTCGGGCGTGCGCGTGGTCGTCATCCCCACGCGATCGGTGGTGCAGACGCTCGCCGCCGTCGCCGTGCATGACGCCGACGCGCTGTTCGACTCTGACTCGGTGGCGATGACGCGCGCGGCCGGTGCGACGCGTTACGCCGCGATCACCGTCGCCTCGCGCTCAGCCCTCACCATGGCCGGTCCGTGCGCGCCCGGCGATGTGCTGGGAGTGAGCGGGGGCGACATCGTGGCGATCGGCGCCGATCTCGGCACCGTCGCGCGCGACCTGCTCGACGGCATGCTCGCGTCGGGTGGAGAGCTGGTGACCCTGGTCGTGGGCGCCGACGCCGACGACGCACTGCGCGACAGTGTCATCAACTGGCTCGCCGAACGGCATCCCCTGGTCGACGTCGATGTCGTTGACGGCGGTCAGGCGCTGTGGCCGCTCATCATGGGCGTGGAGTGACCGCGTCGCTGGCCACGGTCGTGGGGGGCAAGACGGCCACGGCCCTGGGCAAGGCCTTCGGCATCGCCACCGTCCCGGACCTGCTCGCGCACTATCCGCGCCGCTACCTGGATCGCGGATCGCTCACCGACCTGGGTGCCCTGCGCGACGGCGAGCAGGTCACCGTGCTGGCAGAGATCCGCGAGGTGACGTCGCGGCGGATGAAGGCTCGGCGCGGCACCATCGTCGAGGCGGTCATCACCGACGGCACCGGGCATTTGCGTCTCACCTTCTTCAACCAGCACTGGCGCGGAGGGCAACTTCGGGCAGGTCGACGCGGGCTCTTCTCCGGTCAGGTGGGCAGTTACCGCGGGCAGCGTCAGCTCGCGCACCCGCAGTGCCGGCTGCTGCCCGACGGAGTCGATGACGATCCCGAGCTCGTCGCGGAGTTCGCCGGTGAGGTGATCCCCATCTACCCGGCCACGGCGTCGATGGACACCTGGAAGGTGCAGCACGCGGTGACCCTGGCACTGCCCCTCGCGAGCGACCTGCCCGATCCGGTGCCGGCCGACGTGCGCGATGCGCGCGGGCTTCTTCACCACGGTGCGGCGCTGGCCGCCATCCATCGCCCCGCAACCTATGACGATGCTGAGCGCGCGCGCGAGGCCCTGCGCTTCGAGGAGGCCTTCGTTCTGCAGGCAGCCCTCGCCCGACGCCGTGCCGCGACGCGCGCCCTGCCGGCGCGACGACGCGTGCCGGCGAGCACCCCGCTGGTGGAGGCGTTCGACGCACAGCTGCCGTTCGTCCTCACCGCAGGTCAACGCGAGGTGGGGGAGCAGATCGCCCACGACCTGGCGCAGGACCACCCCATGCACCGGCTGCTCCAGGGTGATGTGGGCAGCGGCAAGACCGTGGTGGCCCTGCGCGCGATGCTGCGGGTGGTGGACGCCGGTGGCCAGGCGGCGCTGCTCGCGCCCACGGAGGTGCTCGCCGCCCAGCACTACCGCTCGATCCGTGCGCTCCTGGGTCCGCTGGGGGAGGCGGGTCTGCTCGGCGGCGCGCCGACGGGCACCTCGGTGGCGCTCGTCACCGGTTCGCAGCGCACGTCCACCCGTCGACGCGAGCTGCTCGACATCGTCTCCGGTGACGCCGGCATCGTCGTGGGCACGCATGCGCTCCTGGAGGACGCCGTGGAGTTCCACGACCTCGCCCTGGTCGTCGTCGACGAGCAGCATCGCTTCGGCGTGGAGCAGCGGGCCGCCCTGGCGGCCAAGGCGCGCGACGGTTCACGGCCGCACGTGCTCGTCATGACCGCCACGCCGATCCCGCGCACCGTGGCGATGACCGTGTTCGGCGATGTCGACGTGTCGACGCTCGATGAACTGCCCAGTGGTCGGGCGCCGATCTCGACGCATGTCGTCGCCGTGCGCGAGCAGCCCGC
>CAYFLO010000225.1:0-3386 GCA_964343995.1 uncultured Bifidobacteriaceae bacterium | reverse complement strand
AGTCGAGCGCCCAGGCGGGCTGCGGTCACGACGCTGACGGACTCGGGGCGCTCGAGGCCGCAGGCGCACTGGCCGGCGCGGCCGCAGGTGCACTGGCCGCCGGTGACGCCGGCGGCTGGTTGGCCGGGGTCGTCGCCAGGCCGAAGCCGCCCATCGTCGGGCTGTTGACGTTGGGGCTGGTCGTCATCGTCGTGGCGAAGAAGGCGCCCAGAATGATCGCGATGGCCGCCCAGGTGCTGTACATCGCCACCAGGCGCGCATGCGACGGGTTCGCCGGCGTGATGAGCCCGCGAGCGGTGCGCCCGACCACCGCGGTGATGAGGAACATCACCAGCGACAGGTGGAACGCGGCACCGAGGGCCAGCCAGAACGTGGCCGAGGCGTAGGCACCGTCCGAGGGACCGAACGGGAACGTCGACAGCTGCACGATCTGGATGACGAACGTGGCGATGCAGATGATCAGGGCGAGCACACCGGCAGTCATGAGGGTGCCGCGGTTGCCCTTCTGCACACCCAGGGCACCCCACCACAGCAGGAGTGCGGTGAGGACCCCGCCGATGGCGATGACCCAGAACAGCAGGGGCGGGGCGAAGGAGTTGTTCGGCGGAGCCCAGCCGTCATTGACGTTGAGCGACCACAGGTAGGCGTACGCGATGAGCAGCGCGACGACGCCGGTGACGTCGGAGACGATGCACAGCCAGATGCCGACCCGATTGCGTCGGGCGACCGTGGCGACGGGCTCGCCGGTGGTGGGCGAGAGAACCGGACCCTGCGTGGTGGCGGACATCAGGCGTTCGCTCCCGTCGTCTCGCGCGACAGCTCGTCAATGGGAGCGAGTGGATCAGGCACGCCGTAGTCGTACGGATCGGACGTGACCACCGGGAGCACCGCAAAATTCTCCAGCGGTACCGGCGTGGGCGTCTGCCACTCCAGAGTCTTGGCGCCCCACGGGTTCGAGGGTGCCTTCGCGCCGCTGCGCCACGAGGTGACGATCGCGGCCAGGAAGATGAGCATGCCCAGTCCAATGAAGTAGGCACCGATCGTCGAGACCCAGTTCGAAACGTTGAAGGCGTTGTCGAACTGAAGGACGCGTCGCGGCTGGCCCTGAAGGCCGGCGACGAACATCGACATGAAGGTGACCTGGAAGGCCAGGAAGGCGATCCAGAAACCCCACGAGCCCATGCGCTCGTTGAACATCTTGCCGGTCATCTTGGGGAACCAGTAGGCGATGGCCGCCATGGCGCCGAAGAGGCCGGCACCCATGAGCATGAAGTGGAAGTGGGCGACGACGAACATGCTGCCGTGCATGTACTGGTCGACCGGCGTGTCCGACAGGTAGATGCCGGTGAGGCCACCGACCACCTTGTCCCAGATCATCGCGTAGACGATCATCATCGGCAGTCGGGTCCAGCGCTTGCCGCGCCAGATCGTGCCCAGGAGCACGAGCACCAGGAAGCCGAACGGGATCGAGATCATCTCGGTCGACAGCATGAACGGGTAGTTCGACGAGGGTGCCCAGCCGGTCATGTACATGTGGTGCACCCACACGATGGCGCTGATGGCGACGACTCCGGCGAAGCCGGCGATGGCGAGCTTGTAGGAGAACAGCGGCTTGCGCATGAACACCACGGCGATGTCCATCAGCGCTGCGGTCGCCGGGATGACGACGACGTAGACCTCGGGGTGGCCCAGAAGCCAGAACAGGTTCTCGTAGAGCCAGACGCTGCCACCGATGGTGGGGTTGAAGAACGCGGTGCCCAGCATGTTGTCACTGAACGCCAGGATCTGCGCGTACTGGAACATCGGGAACCAGATCAGGCCCATGATCGACGACGAGATGATGCCGATGCAGAAGATCGGAACCCTGTTCCACGTCATGCCACGGGCGCGCATGGTGACCACCGTGGTGATGAGGTTGACGCCGGCGATGCCGGTGGAGAAGGCGAAGGTGATGATGCACACCTGGTAGCCGACCGACCCCAGCGGCGACTGCAGGCTCAGCGGCTCGTACACGCTCCAGCCGTCGCGGATGCCGCCCATGAGCAGCGTGGCCACCAGCGGGGGCACCGCTGCGAAGAGCAGCCAGAAGCTCAGCGCGTTCAGCCGCGGGAAGGCCATGTCGCGAGCGCCGATCATGATCGGCACGATGAAGTTTCCGAGCGGACCGGCGACGGCGATGATCATCGCGATGATCATGACGATGCCATGCGTGCCGATGATGGAGTTGTAGAAGTCCGGTGAGAACACCTCGGCCCAGGTGACGCCGAGTTCGGTGCGGATCATCATCGCCAGCAGGCCACCCAGGGCGAACAGGATGATCGCCATGACCAGGTACTGCGTGCCGACGACCTTGTGGTCGGTGGTGTAGGTCCAGTAGCGGATCTTGCCGCGGTCCTTGCCTGCGAGGAACTCCGCATCGTCATGGGTGAGGTCGCGCCCCAGCGCCCAGCGCACCGGACCGGCGAAGGCACCGATGCCGATCATGAAGCCGATGACCCAGGCGATGAACGTGGCGCCCCAGAGGGCGGACAGGCCGGTCTGCTGGAAGTTGCTGTTCTGGGTGCCCCACGGGACCAGCCAGATGGAGCCGATCCAGTAGACGATGTTGGCCAGGACGACACCGAGGATGATGCCGGTGATGATGTTGCAGTGCCGCACGAAGCCGCCCGGCTTGCCGTGCTGCACGGGCTGGGGCACGGCCGCCTGCTCGTGGATCGTCGCGGTGCTCATGCCGTCCTCTTTCCGCCGGACTCACGTACCCACGAGTCGAACTGCTCCGGGGTCACCACCTGCACGGTCGTCTCCATATAGGCGTGGTGCAGGCCGCACAGCTCGGCGCAGCGCACGTTGAAGGTGCCGAGCTTGTTCGGCGTGACACCGGTGTTGGTCACTGCGCCGGGGTTGGCGTCGATCTTGACGCCGAGCTCGACCACCCAGAAGTTGTGCACGACGTCCTTGGATGTCACGTTGAAGTAGACCGGTCGACCCAGGGGCACCACGAGTGTGGGCGTGGACACGTTCTGGTTATCGGGGTACTGGAAGGTCCATACCCACTGCTGGCCGGTGACGTTGACGATGAGGGGCTTCTGCGCGCTGGGCTGCGCATTGGCCGGGGTGGCGCCGTAGGAGTCGGCGGTGATGGTCGCGAGCTCGGTGACGCCCCACACGACCAGGATGAACGCCAGCACGCTGGTGGCGGTGATCCACAGGAAGTTCGCCAGTCGGTTGGTGCGGATCGCCGGGCTCTCCTGCATCGGCGGGGTCTCGCTGCGGATGCCGCCCCAGCCGAAGAGGCTGTACAGGATGATCGCGAGCGTGATGCCGATGAGGGGACCGGACAGGATCGTGAAGACGAACATCGTCTTCTCGATCTCGCCCATGATCGA
>CAYFLO010000224.1:0-3392 GCA_964343995.1 uncultured Bifidobacteriaceae bacterium | reverse complement strand
CTCGAACCCGGAACCTACGGATTAAAAGTCCGCAGCTCTAACCATTGAGCTAGCGACCCGGTGGGTGCGCTCAGCGTTTGGCGAGAGTGTGCACGAAAGGCACTGTACGCGGGCCGCGGGCGCGGTAGGAATCCGCCATGGAGAGTTATCGCACGGGGCGGGTCGTGCGGCTGGCCCTCGTGGCGGCCCTGGGCGGCCTGCTGTTCGGCTGGGACTCGGCGGTCATCAACGGCGCCACGTCCGCGATCAAGGAGACCTTTCACCTCGGCGACGCAGGGCTGGGGCTGGTCGTGGCGATCGCCCTGCTCGGATCAGCTGTGGGCGCCTGGTTCACCGGAGCCCTGGCCGATCGCTTCGGCCGGCGGACGATCATGCTCGTCTCCGCGGCCGGTTTCTTCATCGCCGCCATCGGGCAGGCCTTTCCGTTCGGCACCGTCGACCTGATGGTCTGGCGACTCGTCGGCGGTGCCGCCATCGGCATCGCCTCGGTTGCCGCACCCATGTACATCTCTGAGATCGCTCCAGCATCGATCCGCGGGCGACTCACGTCGCTGCAGCAGTTCGCGATCGTCATCGGCATCTTCCTCACCGGACTGGTGAACTTCCTGATCCTCAATGCCGCAGGTGGCAGCTCGATGGCTCCGTGGCTCTTCGGGCTGGCGGCCTGGCACTGGATGTTCCTGTCACTGGCGATCCCCGCCATCGCCTACTTCGTCCTGGCGCTGCGGATCCCCCAGTCGCCACGCTGGTTGGTCGAAGTGGGGCGGAATGACGATGCCCGAAAAGTGCTCGAGTCGATCTACACCAGCGACGTCAGCCCGATCCTTACGAGCATCCAGGGCTCGCTCGGGGATGCACACAAGCCCCGACTGTCCGATCTGAAGGGCCCGCGCTTCGGGCTGCTGCCCATTGTGTGGGTCGGCATCATCCTGTCGGTCCTGCAGCAGTTCGTCGGCATCAATGCGGTCTTCTACTACTCCAACACCATCTGGGAGGCCGTGGGATTCGCGCAGGACAAGGCATTCTTCACGTCGCTCATCAACACCGGGGTGAACGTGGTCTTCACCATCGTCGCCATCGCCCTCATCGACCGCGTGGGTCGAAAGCCCCTGCTCATCGTCGGCTCCGCCGGGATGTCTGTGACGCTCCTGGCCCTGACCATCGTGTTCGCCACCGCACCGCGGTCTGCCACTGGGGCGCCGATGCTCGCTGACGGGCCCGACCTCGTGGCGGTTCTCGCGCTGAACCTCTACGTGGCCTTCTTCGCCGCCACCTGGGGTCCGGTGGTGTGGGTGCTCCTGGGCGAGATGTTCCCCAACCGCATCCGTGCCGCGGCACTGGCGCTCGGCGCTGCGGCCCAGTGGCTGGCGAACTTCGTGGTGTCCACGACGTTTCCAGCCCTCGCGGGGGTGAGCCTGGGGATTGCCTACGGGCTGTTCACGGTCTTCGCACTGCTGTCGATCCCGTTCGTCCTGGCCAAGGTCAAGGAGACCAAGGGCGTGGCGCTGGAGGACATGGGTCGCCTCGACGGCGTGCCCGCCTCCGCCTGACCGATGGGGCGCCCGGTCAGTCCTTCTCTGGCTTGGTGATGAGCGGGTGCAGCGCACCCTGAGCGGCCAGCGATCCGCTGCGTCCGCCGCCCGCGCCGCGCAGCATCCACGCCACACCCACGGCGAACACCGCACCCAGCATCGGCCCGACGATGTAGGCCCACCAGCACGTCCAGTCTGCGCCGACAAGATCGGGCGCGAGGCTGCGCACCGGGTTCATCGACGCTCCGCTCATCGGGCTGGCCCACAGCCCCGCCAGCGCGATGTATCCGCCCACTCCGAGGGCACCGATGACGCCGACGTTCTGCGCTCCCGATGCGGTGCCCAGGATCACGCCGACGAGTCCGAAGGTGAGCAGCGCCTCGATCGCGACGACGCCCCAGGCCGAGACTCCCGCGCCCGGATAGGTGCCCCCCTGCGCGGCCGAGACGCCGATGACGGCCTGCAGCACGAGCGCAGCGAGCAGGCCGCCGGCGCACTGCGCGATGACATAACCCGGTACCCGGTGGAGCGGGAAGTCACGACGCATCCAGAACGCGAGCGTGACCGCCGGATTGAGGTGCGCACCCGACACCTTGCCCATGCCCAGGATGATCGCCATCACCATGAGACCCGGTGCCACCACCGCGGCCACGCGCCCGACGGATCCGTCGAACCGCGCGTTCATCATCGGCCCGCCCGCGGCCACCATCACCAGCAGGAACGTGCCCACGAGCTCACCGAACATGCGCCGCCAGGCGGTGGTGTTCACCGCGCGTCCTTGTCGCCCACGCCCGTGACCTGAACGATCGTGGCGACGAGCATCGCCGCACCCCACGGGCCCATCACCCAGATCGGCCAGTAGTAGTGCGGCTGTCCGGGCGAGGTGACCAGCCCGGCCAGCCAGATGGCATTGGTGATGAGCGCGACGCCCGCGAGCGATATCCAGCCCTTGCGCAGCTCGGCCCGCTTCTTCGCCCGGCGGTCGCGGAGTTCGACGGACGTGTCCGGCGGTGGTGAGGGCAGGTCGGCCGTCAGTGCCGACAACTCGCGGTAGGTGCGCGCCTCCTGCGCGCGGCCCATGCGGGTCTCGAACTCCTCCTGCGTGATCCGGCCCTCGGCGTAGGCGGACTGCAGCACGCCGATGGTGCGATCGCGATCGGCGTCGCCGGCGCGCAGGTCGGGGGTGCTCACGCCCCCAAGGCTAGACGGCCGTGAACGTGATCGGCAGGCGCGACAGCGAGTAGAAGATGAACCCCTCCGCGCGCTGCGGCGGGTCGTTGGGCACGAGTGCGATGTCGCGCATGCGCTCCAGGATCACCTCGAAGGCGATCACCAGCTCCTGCACGGCCAGCGGCTGTCCCACGCAGAAGTGCGGCCCGCGCGAGAAGGCCAGGTGCTTGTTGGCGTTGTCGCGGGTCACGTCGAACTCCAGCGGCGCGGGGAACATGCCCGGGTCGACGTTGCCGGCGCCGTAGCGGATATGCACGATGCTGTTGGCCGGGATCGTGACGCCGTGCAGCTCCACGTCGCGGGTCGTGCGACGGAAGAGCCCCTGCACCGAGGTGGCCAGGCGCAGTGCCTCGTCGGCGAAGTTGCGGATGAGGCTGGGGTCCTGGCGCAGCTTCTCCATCTGGTCGGGGTGCTCCAGCAGCAGGAGCATCGCGTTGGCCAGGGAGTCGGCGGTGGTGGTGTAGCCGCCGGTGATGAGCTGGTTCATGAGGTTCTGCAGCTCGTGCATCGACAGGGGCGCATCGCCCTCAGTCGACTCGGCCACCAGCGCGCTGAGGATGTCGTCGCGCGGGTTCGCGCGGCGGTCCTCCATGATCGGCGCGAGGTAGTGCTGCGCCTCGGCCTCGATGT
>CAYFLO010000223.1:0-3394 GCA_964343995.1 uncultured Bifidobacteriaceae bacterium | reverse complement strand
CGCTGCTCCTGGCGAGCACCAACCCCGCCGTCGTGGCCTACGACCCGGCGTACGCCTACGAGATCGGCCACATCGTCAAGGACGGTCTGCGCCGCATGTACGGCGACGACCCGGAGAACATCTACTACTACCTCACCGTCTACAACGAGCCTTACGTGCAGCCGGCGGAGCCCGACGACGTCGACGTCGAGGGCATCCTGCGCGGCATGCACCTGGTGTCGCCGGCCGGCGATGCCGACGGACCGCGGGTGCAGCTGCTCGCCAGCGGCGTGTCGGTCACCTGGGCCATGCGCGCCCAGGAGCTGCTGCGCGACGACTGGGGTGTGCAGTCCGATGTGTGGTCGGTGACGTCGTGGAACGAGTTGCGCCGCGACGGCCTGGCCGTCGACCGGCACAACCTGCTCAATCCCGGCGATGCGCCGCGCACGGCCTACGTCACCCAGCGCCTGGCCGGCCAGGCCGGCCCGGTCGTGGCCGTGTCCGACTGGATGCGCGCCGTACAAGACATGGTGCGCGAGTGGGTCCCCACCGACTTCGTCTCGCTGGGCACCGACGGCTGGGGCCTGTCCGACACGCGCGGAGCCCTGCGCCGGCACTTCCTGGTCGACGCCGAGTCGATCACCGTGCAGGCGCTGGCGATGCTCGCCCGCCGCGGCGAGGTCGACCGCGACCAGGTGGTCAAGGCGCTTGAGCGCTACCGCCTCGACGACCCCACGGCCGCGGCCGCCGGAAACACCGAGGGGTCGGGCTGACGTGTCCGGCGATCCCCGCCGTTTCCTGACCTACCTGGCTACCGAGCAGAAGGCGGCACTGCTCTACCGCAGCCTGGCCGACCTCGTGGACGGCGACCGTCGCGAGGCCCTGCTCGAGCTGGCCGACCTGGAGGACGAGCACTCGGCCTACTGGACGACCAAACTGCAGGAAGCGGGCGTCCCCGTGCCGGCCGCCCCCACCACGCTCGATGCCGACGACCAGGCGCTGCTCGCCCGGGCCCGGGCCGCCGGCTTCGCCGACGTGCTCGCCCACCTGGAGGATGCGGAGTCCGCCGGAGCCGGCATGTACGACGCCGAGCCCGAGGCCACCGCGAAGATGTCCGAGGACGAGCGACGACATGCCGAGACGTTCCGGCAGATGCGCGCGGACCAGGCCGCGTCCGCCGCCCTGCCCCGACGCGCTCCCACCCCCGGCGATGGCGAGCCCTGGCATCGGGGCGACCGATCGGGCTCGCTGCGCGCCGCCGTGTTCGGCATCAGTGACGGCCTGGTGTCCAACACCGCCCTGGTGATGGGTTTCGCCGGCGCCGCCCCCAGCAACGGCACGATCCTGTTCGCCGGCCTGGCCGGCCTGTTCGCCGGTGCGTTCTCGATGGCCGCCGGGGAGTACGTGAGCGTCGCCTCCCAGCGCGACATGTTCCGTCGCGAGATCGCGATGGAGGCCGCCGAGTTGCGCGACAAGCCCGACGAGGAGCGCAAGGAGCTGGAGCTCATCTACCGCGCCAAGGGTCTGGATCGCGCCCAGGCGGCCGAGGTTGCGCAGCGGATCATGGCCGACCCCGACACCGCCCTGGAGACCCTTGCCCGCGAGGAGCTCGGCCTGGATCCCGGTGCCCTCGGATCACCCATCAAGGTGGCGGTGTCGAGCTTCCTGTCCTTTGCGGTCGGTGCCTGCGTCGTCGTGCTGCCCTACCTGTTCTTCCTGGGCCAGGGAGCGTCCACCACCATCCCGCTCGTAGCCGCCGTCGTCCTGGCCGTCATCGCCATGGCCGTCGTCGGCGCGATCGTCGGTCGGTCCTCCGGGCGCGGGGTCGTGCCCGGTGCCATCCGTCAGCTCGTCGTCGGCGTCGGAGCCGCCCTGGTGACCTTCGGAATCGGCCGCCTCGTCGGTGCCGTTACGGGCGTCCACGGCCTGGGCTAGCCCTACCCGCGGGTAGCCGACGAGGGCAAGAGCGCCCCGCGCACGCCGATAGGCTGCGCACCGGTCGCTCGGCGACCGCTCATCCGCAGGAGAGTCGTCCGCAGGAGGCCGCGTGCTCGTCGTCGTCACTCCCGGCCAGGGCTCCCAGTCCCCCGGGTTCCTGGCCCCGTGGCTGGAGCTCCCCGGCGTCCAGGAGCGCCTGGAGTGGCTGTCCTGTGTGAGCGGCGTCGACCTGGTCACCCACGGCACCACGTCTGATGCCGACACCATCCGCGACACCGCGATCGCTCAGCCGCTCATCGTCGGCGCGGGCCTGGTCACCCTGCTCTCGCTCTTCCCGCACCCGGGCAACGCGTTCGCGCACATCGGCGCGGGCGCCGGTCACTCCGTCGGCGAGATCACCGCGGCTGTCGGCGCGGGCGTCATCACCGCCGAGCAGGCGATGGTGTTCGTGCGCGAGCGCGGACGACTCATGGCCCTGGCCTCAGCCGTCACGCCGACCGGCATGAGCGCGGTGCTCGGTGGCAACCCCGACGACGTCGTGGCCGTCGCCGAGCGTCATGGACTCACCGCCGCCAACATGAACGGCGCCGGCCAGATCGTCGTCGCCGGCACCCTGGAGCAGCTGGCCGCGTTCGCCGCCGACCCGCCGGAGGGCACGCGCGTGCGCCCCCTGGAGGTCGCCGGCGCCTTCCACACCCACCACATGGCCCCCGCCGTGCAGCAGCTGGGCTCCTACGCCCGTGCGATCTCCACCCACGACCCCCGCGTGGCCCTGCTGTCCAACGCCGACGGCCGGGTCGTGCACGACGGCCGCGAGGTGCTCAAGCGTCTGGTCACCCAGGTGAGCAACCCGGTCCGCTGGGACCTGTGCATGTCCGGCATGGCCGACCTCGGCGTCACGGGCGTCATCGAGATCCCGCCCGCGGGCACGCTCACCGGTCTGATCAAGCGCACGCTGCCCGACGTCGAGACCCTCGCCCTGAAGACACCCGACGACCTCCCGGCCGCCTGGCGCATGATCGAGCGGCACGGCCGCGCCTCGGCCATCGGCTCGCAGCCCACCTGGCGCATGCTCGTGGCGCCGATCAAGGGCACCTTCGTGCGCACGGTCGACGCCCAGCCCGGCGACGAGCTACCCGCGCGCACCGTCATCGGCAGCGTCGACAACCTGCGCGAGTCGATCCCGGTCGAGGCTCCGCACGGCGGCACCGTCGTGGAGTGGCTCGCCGAGGACGGCGACCTCGTCGCCCCCGGCCAGCCGCTCGTGCGCCTGCACCCGTTCGCCCAGGAGTCCAGCGCGTGAGCCCCACGCTCGCCGTCCGTCCCGGCACGCCCTACGCGCGCATCCTGTCTGTCGGCTCCTACCGCCCCGAGCGCGTGGTGACCAACGCCGAGATCTGCGAGCGCATCGACTCCACCGACGAATGGATCCGCGAGCGCACCGGCATCATCGAGCGCCGCTTCGCTGCACCGGACG
>CAYFLO010000222.1:0-3419 GCA_964343995.1 uncultured Bifidobacteriaceae bacterium | reverse complement strand
CGGGCGGTTGGTCGGCTCCTCGGGGCCACCGGCCTCCGCCATGGGGCGATCGTCGACAGTAGACATCAGACCACCGTGATCTTCCCGCTCATCCAGCCGCGGGCCTGCATGACCCCGCCGAACTGCTGGTAGCTGTCACCGCACGGGTCCTCGCAGTTCCAGACGTACTCCCCCGGACCCGGGGTGACGAAGGTGAACTCGATCGTCTGGGGTGCCGGGTAGCCGTTGGCCTCGTTCTTAGCGTTGCTCGGAACGGCCAGCATGGGCACCGAGAGGAAGACGGTGTCCTGGCCCCCCTGCGGGTACTGGTGGATGGTGAACGTGTGAGCCACGTTGGCCATCTCGATCTCCGACTGGTCCTTGCCGTTGTACTTGGCGGTCCCGTCAACGGTGCCGTGCACCTGGGACCAGAAGGTGTTCCAGGGGGTCGTCGCGCCGTCGTAGTTCTTCACGGTGACCGTGACCGCCGTGTGGGCGGGGAGCTTGAGCGAGGTCGACGGCCAGTAGAAGGGCCAGCCCTGGCTCTGGGTGACCCCGTTGGCCTCGATGAGGGCGTTGCCGGCCCCGGAGGGACCCGGGTACGCCGATGAGGTGTTGGGGTAGATCGACAGCTCGAGCGTGGCATGCGGCAGGTTCCCCGCTGGGGTCTGCACCGTGCCCGCCGCCGTCGGCTCCACCCAGGCCGGCTGCTTCTGCATGACCGACAGGGCCACAATCGACCCCACGACCACCAGGATGCCGGCGACGACCGTGACGATCGCCAGGCCCGCCCTCTTCATGCCACTCCCTCGGGCCGGGCTCGGTGCCCCGCCGCGGTCGTGACAGTAGCGTTCCCGTGAGGGCCTAGTGGGGGAACCGGCCCAAGACGCGCGGGAGGTGCCGGTGGGACAGTTCCTGGCCGCCTGGCACTTCGACACCTTCGTGGCCGTCAACCTCGTGGCCGCCGCCATGGCCTACCTCGTCGGAGTGGGCCGAGTGCAGCGGTCGGTCCGGACCCGCCGGTCCGGGTTGCTCGACGGCCGCTGGCCCGGCTGGGCCACCGCGTGCTTCCTGGTCGGGCTGGGCCTGCTGGCTGCGGTCTACCTCGGCCCGATGGGGGCGTGGACCCACACGTTCTTCTGGGTGCACATGACCCAGCACCTGGTGGTGACGATGGCCGCCGCTCCCCTGCTGGTCATCGGAGCCCCCATCACGCTGGCCTACCGGGCCTGCGGGCCGCGCGGGCGCCGGGCGCTGGTGCGGGTGCTGCGCGCCCCGTGGGTGCGGGTGGCGACGAACCCGATCCTCACCTGGCTCCTCTTCGCCGGCACCCTCCTGGCCACGCACTTCACGCCCTTTTACAACTGGTCGCTCACCAACCACGGGGCGATGGTGCTCATCGAGCAGCCGCTGTTCCTCATCGTGGCGGTCCTGTACTACCTGCCGATCGTCGGTGGAAACCTGCTGCCGCACCGGCCCACCCACGGTCAGCGGCTGGCTTCACTCGCGCTCATGATGATCCCCGAGGCGGTCATCGGCGCGGTCATCTACTTCTCTCCTGTTGTGCTGTACCCCGCCTACGACACCGTGCGTCCCTTCGGCCTGGCGGCTCTGCCGGACCAGCAGATGGCGGGTGCCCTCATGTGGGCGATCGTCATGGTCGTCGACGCGTTCTGGATGATGAGCGTGGCCGCCGAGTGGTTCAGCAGCGAGGAGCGACGGGGCCAGCGCGAGAACGCCGCCCTGGAGGCGGCGGCTGGTCAGATGACCGCGACGGAGCCGTAGTACCCCACGAGGTAGACGGCGATCACCGCGGTCATCACTGCAGCGAGCACGGTGTCGGCTCGGTGCGAGCGGATGAATAGTCCGACCACCGCCCCGACGGCGATCGCGACCGGGAAGAACGTGTCGGCATCCCAGCCCAAGGACCCCAGGAACGCCTCGTGCACCAGGTTGACGACAGGGATGAGGAAGAGCACCGAGAAGAAGGCACGGCGCAGGCGACCGAAGCGATGGTCGTCAGGATGCCCGCCGTCGCCGTTCCACCACTGGTCGGCCAGAAAGATCGACAGGATGAGGATGCCCAGGGGAACCCACAGGAAGGCCAGGAGCCCGAGGATCGACGTCTCGTGCACTGACTTCTGGTAATACCCGACGGCGATCCATACCTGCACGGTGAGGATGAGCAGGAAGATCTGCCACAGCAGCGTCGGCCAGTGCAGGGATCCACCGGACACCAGCCTGGTCTTCCACTGCACCGCGATACTGGCGGCGATCGACCCGAAGGCACCGCCGAGGATGATCGTGTAGAACCACCACAGATCGCTCACCGTCGAAGTCTGTCAGAACATGGGCACGCGACTACAACAGAGGCTTCGCCCTCGGCCGGGGTCTCACGCTCGCGTACCTCATCGCCCAGGAGTTGTGCCCGGCGACGTGACGCACGCCAAAGGTGCGAGCGTTCGTCAGAACCGCTTGCGGATCACCGTCAGGTAGACGATGCCGAACAGCAGGACGATGCAGACGTTGACGATAAGCCTGGGAATCGGGTGATCGCGTAGGAACGCCAGGTCGACTCCGACGATGACGCCGATCATCACCAGCGCGTAGATGATTCCGACGACGAGTTGCTTGTTCATGGACCTTCTTTCTCGTCACCGGGATGACTCTCTCGCGCGTGGGGCGGGTCGGGCTCGAACCGACGCGTACCGGATTATGAGTCCAGGGCTCTAACCAGCTGAGCTACCGCCCCCAGTGGGCCCCGATGCTACTGCGACGCGATCGTCACCCTCATCCCGCGAGTGTGCCGGCGAAGATCTGCCAAGCGAGCAGCGACTTTGCGACGAGGCTCAACGTGATGTAGGTGCGCTCACCGTTGAGGTAGTTCGCCCACTTGCCCACGCGCTTGTACTGCAGCCACTGCACGATGGCGAAGATGTTGAAGAAGATGAACAGCGAGATGACGATGCCGTAGACGAAGGCCGGCGGCTCCACATTGCTCCGGGCTCCCGGGGCCACCACATAGAGCAGGATCGCCAGCCACGGGACGATGCCGGCGATGCAGCCGAAGATGAATGGCACCCAGCCGCCATTACCCGGCTTCTCATACTTCTCCTGCAGCCACCCGAACAGGATCATCGAGGCGTTGACGCCGAAGATCGCGATGAGCGCAGCGCTGTCGGAGATGCCGCAGATCTGTGCGATGAGCACGATCATCACCGACGAGCTGATTGAGTACTCGACCCAGCGGAAGTAGTTGTGCTGCTGCATGAGCCCGGACAGGTAGCGCCGCGAGAACGGCGGCACCGACACCAGGAAGTGGAAGAACGCCGACAGGCCGAAGAACAGGGCCACGCCCCACGCCACGCGGGAGTCAAACAGGGTGACCGGATTGGACGGCGGGGTGCCGGGCGGGCCCTCCATGTAGGTCGCCGTCACCG
>CAYFLO010000221.1:0-3439 GCA_964343995.1 uncultured Bifidobacteriaceae bacterium | reverse complement strand
GCCTTCGCCCTCGCCGTGCTTGCCATCGCCGGCCGACGGCTTCCCCTGGCCCTGCGCGGCTTCCTCCTCACCCTCGCCGTCGTCGACGACCTCGGCGCCATCACCGTCATCGCCGTCTTCTACTCGCACGGCTTCCACGTGTGGTGGTTCGTCGCCGCGCTCGCGTGCTTCGGCCTCTTCGCCTTGGCGCAGCACCGGCGCATCCGCACGCCGTGGCTGTACGTGCCCCTCGGCGTGCTCGCCTGGGGGTTCATGTTCGCCAGCGGCGTGCACGCGACCATCGCCGGCGTCGTCCTCGGCCTGCTCACGCGCGTGCGCCCCGATCCCGGCGAGGACGAGGCGCCGGTCGACCGCGCCTCGCACGTGCTGCACCCGCTCTCCGCCGGTATCTGCGTGCCGCTCTTCGCCCTCGCCGCCGCCGGTGTCGACCTGCGCACCCTGGGTCTGGCCTCCGCCTTCACCACGCCGGTCGCCATCGGCGTCATCGCCGGCCTCGTGCTCGGCAAGCCCATCGGCATCGTGAGCGCGTCATGGGCCACCGCGCGGTTCACCCGCGCGAGCCTGTCGCCGGACCTGCGCTGGCGCGACATCATCATCGTCGGAATCCTCGGCGGCATCGGGTTCACTGTGGCGCTCCTCATCGCCGAGCTCGCCTATCCCGACGAGGCGCTCCTCCTCGGCTCGGCGAAGGCCGCTGTTCTCGCCGCCTCAGTGGTGTCGGCGCTCGTGGCCGTCCTCGTCATCCGGCTGCGTCGGCGCCGCGACCTCGCCTCGGCCCCGTCGACCGCATGACCGCCCGCTAGCCTGTAACCGCACGGAGTCCACACCCCGGAGGACCGCATGCCCCCTGTTCCGCCGCCGAGCATCGGCTCGCTCCTGGCCAAGGCCGTCTCCGACGCCAAGGCCCTGGCCACGGCGCAGGTCGCACTGGCCAAGGGCGAGCTCAAGGACACCGGCACCAAGCTCACCAAGGGCAGCATCCTGGGTCTGGCCGCCCTCGGCCTGATCGTCTTCGGCACCTTCTTCCTGCTCTTCACGCTGGTCTACGTGCTCGTGCAGGTCGGCCTGCCGACGTGGGCGTCGTTCCTCATCATCACCGCGCTGCTGTTCATCGGGGCGGCGATCGCGCTGCTTCTGGCCAAGCGCACCTTCGAGTCGATCTCGGGCCCGACCCTGGCAGTCGAGGAGTTCGAGCGCACCAAGCAGGCCTTCGCGCGCGGCACCGCTCCCGCGGTCGCGCCCGACGCCGGCACCGCATCCTGACGCCGGTGCACCTGCCCGATCCGGAGGCGGCGGTCCGGGCCGACGGTCCGTGGACCCATCGCGATGTCGCCGCCAACGGCGCGCGCTTTCACATCGCCGAGCTCGGTGAGGGACCGGCTGTTCTCCTGCTCCATGGCTTCCCCACGTTCTGGTGGACGTGGCGGGACCAGCTCGTCGCCCTCGCGGCCGCTGGCTACCGCGCCATCGCGATGGACCTGCGCGGCTATGGCGGCTCTGACCACCCCCCGCACGGCTACGACCCGCGCACGATGAGCGCCGACGCCACCGCGGTGCTGCGCAGCCTGGGTGAGTCGTCGGCCATTGTCATCGGTCACGGCTGGGGTGGCATGGCCGCGTGGACGATGGCGGTGCTGGAACCCGACCTCGTCACGCGCATCGGGGTGCTCGCGTGCCCGCATCCGCGGCGCATGCGCCGAGCCCTGATGTCCGACCGTCGCCAACGCGCGGCGATGCGCTACGTCTGGGGACTCCAGCCGCCTTTTGCGCCCGAGCGTTCACTCACCGCCGATGACGGCGAGCGTGTGGCCGTCCTGCTGCGCGCGTGGTCGCATGACGACACCTGGCTGGATTCGGCCACCGAGGCGCGCTACCGCGCCGCATTCCTGCGCTGGCCCACCGCGCACACCGCGATCGAGTACCACAGATGGGCGGTGCGCTCGGCCTTCCGCGGCGACGGTCGCTCCTACATGGCACTCATGGAGGCACCGATCGTGCGCGACGTGCTCGTGCTGCGCGGCGAGCACGATCCGATGGTGCTCGCGTCGACGTACGACGGCGGTGCTGAATACGTGCGCGGCGGATACGACGAGGTCGTGCTGCCTGCCGGGCACTTCGTGCACGAGGAGCGCCCCGCCGAGGTGTCCGCAGTGCTCACCGACTGGCTCGCGCACCGGTGACCCGCGAGCGCGACTCACTGGGCCGGCCACTGCCGTCGGGGGATCCGCGTGCGGTGCCCGGCGTCGACCCCACACTCGTCCTCGACAACGACGCTGTCGCGTGGTCCCTGGTGTGCGACCACCTCGCGGCTGATCGCCCGTTTCATGCTCACGAAGTGGCCGAGCTGCGCTGGCGCCAGTGCACGACGGGTGACAGCGGCTCCTCACGCGAGGCCTGGCGCGCCGTGGCACAGTGGGGTGCCGCGCTCACCCACGCGGCGCGCGGCAACGACGTCGGCGCGACGCGGCTGGCGCAGCGGGCGTTGATGACCCTTGACTCTGCGCCCCACGTGCCCGCCGAGATCGACATCGACCAGGTGCGCGCGTCGTGCGCGGCGCTACTCGGCGATGTGGCAGGTGCCGGAGTCGACGCGACGGGTGAGTGAGGGCGCCTTCGCCACCGGGCCATCGAGCATGTCGGCGGTGAGGGCGTAGCCGGTGTCGGCCTGTGGGTCCGCGCCGAAGATCATGCCGAGGACGCGGCCATCGGGGGTCAGCAGCGGCCCACCGGAGTCACCGGGCTGCACGCTCCCGCGCAGCGCGTATGCCGAGCGGGTGGCCGAGCCTTCGCCGTAGATGTCCTGCGCGTGCAGGGTCACCTGTGCGCGCACCCGCGCAGCCGACGACGCAAACGGACCGCCGTTGGGGAAACCGGCCACGACAGCATCTGCTCCGCTGGCGGCCTGCTGCGGCTCCAGCGACAGCGCCGGTGCGTCGAGCCCATCGGCCGCCAGCACGGCGATGTCGGCGCGAGGATCGAAGTAGACGACGCGCGCGGTGACACCCACCGCACCGAGCCGCACCTGCACGACCGGGCGCGCCACGCCCGCCACCACGTGTGCATTCGTCATGACGCGATCGGGTGCGATGACGAAACCACTCCCGCTGACGATCCCGTCGCACTCCGGGGCACTGCCGCTCACCCGCACCACCGCGGGGCGCGCCACGCTGACCGCACCGTCGACGATCGCAGGATCCGGCGCATCCACCTGCGGTCCGGACAGGTGCGCGACCCCGGCCATCGCGCCGGTGAGCGTGGTCGACGCGACGACGGACTGCAACCGAGCGAAGGCACCGCGCACCGGATCGGGCATGAGGGTGTCGATCGCACTGACGACGCGGGAACGCTGCACCTGGTCGCTCACCGGCCCCACCGGCACGAGCACGAGCACGCTGGCGATGAGCCACACGATGATGCCCAGGGCCGCCACGTAGAGCGC
>CAYFLO010000220.1:796-3458 GCA_964343995.1 uncultured Bifidobacteriaceae bacterium | reverse complement strand
TCCCCGTGGTGCTCCACCTTCCACCGGTGCACCACCCCGTGGCAGTCCGCGCCGGGCGCGAGCACGCACGTCTTCGCGCCGGTGCCGATGCGGGTGGAGGTGCGTGCCTGCGCGACGGCGGGGAGCGCCGCGAGGGCGATGACGAGAGCGGCGGCGAGCAGGCGTTTCTTCATCCCCGCGAAGGATACGTTCGGACCGAGTGCGCCGGCGTGGTCCGGGACGCCCCACCTGTCGAGCTGCCGGGCATTCGAGGTGGTGATGTGGCCCAACTCACGCGCGATCGCGACCGCCGTTCCGTATCGTGTGGCGATGGCGAAACGATGGCGCCGCATCCGGAGGCCGACCTCGGCGCTCGTCGTCGCCGTTGCGCTTGCGGTCGGCGCCCAGACGGCTGGCGCGGCGACGTGGCGACTGCCGGCGACGACCCTCGCCACCGAGGACAGCAACAACACATACCCGAACATGGCGGTCGCCGCCGACGGCACCGCGACCGCCGCGTGGACAATCGGAGGCGGCGCAGACGTGAACATCATCCGCGTGCGCACCCGCGCAGCGCGGTCGGACGATTTCGGTGCCGCCCAGGACCTCACCGCCGCCACGGGCACCTGCTACGGGCCACGGGTGGTGACCGAGCCGAGCGGCCGCACGACGGTGATGTGGCACAACGACGCGACGAGCCGTCTCGAGGCCCGAACCCGGCCAGCCGGCTCTGCCGCGTTCGGTCCCATCGTGGACCTGGGCTCGTCCCAGGGCTTCACCCCGCTCCTCACCGTCGGTTCGGACGGCACGCTCTACGTGATCTGGCGCGACCTATCGGGCACGCAGATAGTCCGGGTTCGAGCTCCGAATGCGGACACGTTCGGCCCCGCGGAGGCGCTTGAGTCGGGCAACGGGACTGCAGCCGCGGTTGGCCCTGACGGCTCGTTCACGGTCGCATGGCGCTCCTACGATCCGGGGTCCGGCACGATGTTCATCCGCGCACAGACCCGCAGTGCGAGCGGCACCTGGGATTCGGCCGCGGACATCTCGCCGGTCGGAGATCAAGCCTATGCACCAAGTGTCGCGATTCGGCCCGACGGGAGCACGATCATCGTCTGGTCCGGCGCCGACACCTCCGCCGGAGGAACGTGGAGCTCGCAGCCCTACGGCGTGAAGGCGCGCACCCGGCCGGCAGGATCCGCGTCCTTCGGGCCCGCCGTCGCGCTCGGCGCACCACAGGGAACGTCCAGCAACGCGCCCCAGCCGCAACTCGAAGTCGCACCCGACGGGTCGGTTGTCATGCTGATCTCCCGGGAGAACGACACCACGCTGATCGCGCAGATGCGCACCCTCGCCGCGGGGTCGAGCACCTTCGGATCCCCCACCGACGTCGGTGTGATGGGAACGGCCGATAACGAAGCCCACCTCGCGATCGCGCGCGACGGCGCGATCACCGTCGCGTGGATCGGGACATCGAACGCGGGATCGATCGTGCAGGCGCGGACCAAGGCGGCCGACGCGTCGTCCTTCGACGCCGTCGTAGACCTCTCCACCTCCAGCGTGAATGCGGGTGACCTCGCGCTCGGCGTCGCCGCCGACGGCTCGGCGGTGGCGGCCTGGGAGGACTACACCGCCGGCACCGTCCTCACGGCGAGCAGCGCGGCGACGACCTACGCCCTCACGGTGCACAGCGCCGGGACGGGGACCGGCACGGTCGCCTCCGACCCATCGGGTGTGTCCTGCAGCGGCACGTGCTCGGCTGCGTTCCCGCTGTCGTCCACGGTGACGCTCACGGCGACACCGACAAATGGGTCCACGTTCGCCGGCTGGACCGGTGACTGCACGGGGACGGCCGCGAGATGCGAGGTCGCGATCTCCAGCGCGCGCGACGTCACCGCGCGGTTCGCCGCCGCACTCCCGTCGAACCGGTTCTCGTTGAAGTCCTCGCGCGTGATCGGGTCGACGATCGTCACGACCATCTCCGTCCCGGGCGCCGGGCGCATCACCCAGCGTGCGACGTTCGCGGCGCACCGGACCCGATCGTCGAAGACCTCTGTCGCGTGCACGACCTCGCGCAGCGTTCAACGCGCAGGCGCGTATCGAATCTCGTGCCGACTCAACGCCGAGGCGCGTCGCACGCGCCGCTCCGGCGTCCTACGACTCGCCATCACCACCAGATTCAGACCCGCCGGCGGAACGGCGCGCGCTGTGGTGCGTCACCTGACGGTGCGGCGCCGCGGTTCGTAGGGCACCCACAGGGCCGGCAGGACTCGAACCTGCAACCCCCGGTTTTGGAGGCGACTCCGGATTGGCACCGAGAGCGAGATCAGGAGCGGCATTCGCATTCCGTCCGCATGCGCGGGGACTCGGTGTTCCGAAATGCAAGCCGCTGCGCCCGACCGCGCACCGCACGAATCAGGCAACCACAGGGACACGCGCCTCGAGACGCACGGAGCTCGGGAGGATCGTGCGCCGCCACGAGAGCGTGATCCGGTCGAGCAGCGCCGATCCTGAGCCCGGGTCCGAAGCGGTAGCCAGCGCCTGGACCGTCACGTCGCAGTCGGCGAGCACGCGTACCACGCCGATGCCATCGAGCCCGACGTCAACGGTCATCGTCGTGCTGCCGGCATGCCGCACGGCGTTCAGAATCGCCTCGCGGATGATCTCCACGACGGTCGCAGCG